>DATJZQ010000111.1:0-61887 GCA_035499005.1 Burkholderiales bacterium
GGCCGGCAGCCGGCACGAAGCCTGGGCCGGACCCGAAGGCGGGCTGATGATCGGGATGTTCCAGATGCCCAACCGCTTCTTCGCCGCCGACGGCCGACAGGTGGATTTCCTCGGCAACGACTGGGAGCAGACCTGGGGCGCCGTGTTCGAGCGCCAGGAGCAGGCGAGGTTCGCTTAAGGCGCGCTCGGCGCCGACGATCGAGGGAGGAAGCTGCCATGGCTGACTGGCGAACGGTGCGCGTGTGGAGCCGCGACGAGATGATGAAGCGCGTCGCGCGCTTCGAACATCTCAAGGGATCGGACGGCGGGCTCCCCGACAGCGATGTACCGGAATGCCGCCGCACCCTCTATAACGTCATCGGTTTTCAGCCGCCCAGCGCAACGTCAAGCGCAGCGACCACCTCCCCGGTCGGCGCGGACGCCTCGAACATGGCGGCGATCGCCATCGCTGAGGGCTTCAACCTCGGCTACTGCCGTGCCAGACCAGGCCGCGGTCCGCTCATGCACAACCATGATACGAACGAGACTTTCATCGCGATGACCGGACGCTGGCGCTGCGAATGGAACGAAGGGACAGCGATGGAACACGTGGACCTCGAGCCGCTCGACGTGATCTCGTTCCCGGTCGGCGTCGCGCGGCGGTTCATGAACGTCACCTACGACGAGCCCGAGCGGGAGCACATCCTGATGTTCGTGATCGGGGGCAACCAGCCGCAGGCGGAGTTCACTCCCGCTGCGATGCAGCGCTGCGAGCAGTGGGAAGCCGAGAAGACGCAGCCACGCCGATGACCAGTCTTGTACAGGCATGGATGCTGCGCAGCTGGCCGACGATCTTCGCCCTGCTGGCGCTCGCCGCCCCGGCGCTGGTGAGCGACGCGCAGGAGCAGAAACCGATCCGCATCGGCTTTTCCATCGCGCAGACCGGCCCCTTAAGCGCCGGCGGAAAACCTGGTCTGCTCGCGCTGCAGATCTGGCGCGACGACGTCAACGCACGCGGTGGGCTGCTCGGCCGCCCGGTGGAGCTGGTGGTCTACGACGACCAGGGCAACCCGGCGCTCACACCCGGCATCTACACCAAGCTCGTCGATGTCGACAAGGTCGACCTGCTGATCGGACCCTACGGCACCAATCCAACCGCCCCGGTCATGCCGCTCGTCAAGCGGCGCGACCTACTGCTGTTCGGGAATTTCGCGTTGGAGGCCAACGCTCAGCTGCACCACGACAAGTACTTCAACATTCAGCCCTGGGCTTTGGCCAAAGACTCGGCTGCGCCCTTCCTGCAGCTCACCAAGCCGCTCGGGGCGAAAACCATCGCGATTCTCGCGGCTGACGCGGAGTTTTCGCAGGTCGCGGCCACGGGCGTGCGCCAGGAGCTCAAGGACTACGGACTTGAGCTGGTCTACGACCAGAACTATCCGCCCAGCACGGTGGACTTCTCTTCGATGATTCGCGCGTTGCGCGCTAAGAAGCCTGACGTCGTGTACGTCGCTTCTTATCCGTCCGACTCCGCGGCGATCATCCGCGCCGCCAACGAGATCGGCCTAGGCGACAACGTCAAGCTGTTCGGGGGCGGCATGGTGGGGCTGCAATACGCCTCGCTCATGGAGGCGCTGGGCTCCCAGCTCACCGGTGTGGTCAACTACCACGTGTGGGCCCCGGAGAAGACGATGGAGTTTCCCGGTGTGCGCGACTTCTTGGCGCGCTATCAGGACAGGGCCAAGCAGGCCAACGTCGACCCGCTGGGCTTCTACCTGCCGCCGTTCGACTATGCCATCGGCGAGCTGCTAGCGCAGGCGGTGACGGCGACCAAGAGCCTGGATCACAAAGCGCTGGCGAAGTACCTGAGGGAGCACGAAGTGAAGACCGTCGTCGGTCCGGTCCGCTTCGGGGCCAACGGAGAGTGGGCCAGTCCGCGCATCATCTATGTCCAGTTCCGGTCCGTCGAGGACAAGAACCTGGAGCAGTTCCGCAAGGCCGGCAAACAGGTCATCGTTGCTCCGGAAGCATTCAAGACCGGCGACGTCATTCCCTTCAATCAAGCGCGGAAGTAGCTCGCTCCGCGACAACGCGTGACGCCTGAGCTGCTGATCGAAGCCGTCGTCGCAGGCATCCTGCTCGGCAGCTTCTACGCAGCGGTCAGCATCGGCCTATCGATCGCGTTCGGCCTGCTCGACGTGCCGCACATCGCGCATCCGGCCTTTCTCGTGCTGGGTGCCTACGGGGCGTATCTGCTTGGCCAGCACGGGCTGGATCCGCTGCTGGCGGGCGCCGCCTTGACGCCGCTCTTCTTCCTGGGCGGGGTCGGCGTGTACCGCTTCTATCACGCCGCATTCGAGCGGCACGGCAGCGACAAAGGGCTGCGCGGGCTCGCCTTTTTCTTCGGCGTCGCCTTCATCGTAGAGGTCGGACTGATCCGTGTCTTCGGGGTGGATCAGCGCATGGTCGAGGCGCCTTACATCGGGAAAAGCCTGGCGCTCGGCAGCATGCGTCTGCCCCTGCGCATGCTGGTCCCGTTTGCGGTGGCGCTCGCGCTGACCATCGCGCTATCGCTATATCTGTCGCGCACGTTCGCCGGTCGCGCGATCAAGGCGGTCGCCCAGGACCAGACTGCGCTTGCCCTGATGGGTGCGGATCCGGTGCGCGTGAAGCAATGGGCATTTGGCATCGCCACCGCCACCTGCGCGGTGGCCGGCGCCCTACTGATCATTCTCGGTCCAGTCGAGCCCGGGCTCGGACGCCTGTACATCGGGCGGACGTTCTGCGTAGCCGTGCTAGCAGGACTGGGAAGTCTTCCGGGCACGCTTGCGGCCGGCTTGATCCTCGGCATCGCCGAGAGCGTCGTGCTGACTTCCTTCGGCGCGTCCTGGGCTCCTGCCGTTGCCTTCGGCATTCTGCTGCTCGTATTGGCCGTACGGCCGGCCGGCCTGTTCGGCCGCTGATCCGACCGTGCGCGGCGGCAACCGTTTCCTCGCTGCTGCGGTGCTGGTGCTAATCGCCGCGCTGGCCCTCACGCACACCGTTCAGAACGAATATTTCTTCTTCGCGGGATATGTCGTCCTGCAGTTCGTGGTGCTGGCCACCGCCTGGAATATCCTCGGCGGCTATGCCGGCTACGTGAACTTCGGCTCGGGCGCGTTCTTCGCCGTGGGCGCCTACACCGCGGTCGCGCTGATCAAAGCGCTGGATGCTCCGCTGATCGTGCAAGTCATAGCCGCGTTCCTGCTGTCCGGCCTGCTGGGTTTCGGCGTCGGTGCGCTGACCCTGCGCCTGCGCGGCATCTTCTTCTCGATCGCCACGGTGGCGGTGGCGGTGATCTGCGAAACCGCCGTGATCAACTGGCGCTTCGTAGGCGGCTCCAGAGGCCTCGCGATATTGCAGCCGGCTGCGCCGCTCTGGTTCGAGTCGTACACGCGATTTCTGTTCGTCGTGATGGCGCTGATCGCGATTTTTTCAGTTGCGCTTGCCCGATATATCCAGATCTCCTGGATCGGGCGCGGACTGCGTGCGATCCGCGACGACGAGGACGCAGCGGAGTGCGCCGGTGTGCCCACGCTGAAACTGAAGCTGGCCGCAGCCACCCTGTCGGGAGCGCTGATGGGCGCAGCCGGAGCGCCGTTTCCGCTTTACATGAGCTTCATCGAGCCCACCTCCGTCTTCAGCCTCAACTACGCGGTCTCGGCACTGGCGATGCCGATCATAGGGGGAACCTCGAGCTGGGTAGGGCCTGTAATCGGCGCCGTGCTGCTCGCTTCAGTACAGCAGATCGTCACGGTAACCATATCCTCGGAGCTCAACGTGCTGGTGGTCGGGGTGTTGCTCGTGGCCTTCGTGGTGGCTGCGCCGCAGGGAATACTGGGGCTGGCAGAGCGGCTCATCCGCTCGAGAGGCGTTGCACGCGGCGCGCTCGGAGCGCGAGACAATGGCATCGGGGATCGGTCATGACATCATCGGTTCTCGCCGTCCGCACAGTCTGCAAACGCTTCGGCGGCTTCGCTGCGCTCACCGATGTGAGCCTGACGGTGGGGCCGGGGGAGCGCCTCGGCATCATCGGGCCCAACGGCTCCGGCAAGACCACGCTCATCAACTGCATTTCGGGGTCGTTGCGCGCGGATGCCGGATCGATCGACTTCAACGGCATCGACATCACCCGCCTGCCTGCCCATCGGCGCGCGCGCCTCGGCATGGCCCGCAGCTTCCAGATCCCCCGTCCGTTTTTCAGCATGACCGCGGCGGAGAATGTCGCCGTGCCGATCGAATATGTCAGGCACCGAGGTGCGCCGCACGCCGCGCGGGCCCGCCGTGAAGCGCTTGCGCTGCTCGAGCAGATGGGCCTCGCCGACAAAGCGGACCTTCCGGCCGGCGTTTTGCCCCAGGTCGACCTGCGCAAGCTGGAGCTGGCGCGGGCGATGGCCGCCGATCCGTCACTGCTGCTGCTGGACGAAGTGATGGCCGGTTTGTCCTCGGCGGAGGTGGACGAGGTGCTCGATATCGTGCTCGCCCTGAACCGTCAGGGCGTGACGATCATCATGATCGAGCACATCATGCGCGCGATCATGCGCTTCTCGCTGCGCGTGGTGTGCCTCGACGCTGGGCGGATCGTCACCGAAGGAGCGCCCGCCGAGGTCGCAGAGCACCCCGACGTGCGCAGGATCTACCTCGGTGCTTAGGCTGGTGATCGACAAGCTCGAGGCAGGCTACGGCGCCGTGCGCGTGCTGCACGGATTGTCGCTCGAGCTGCGCCAGGGCGAGACAGTAGTGCTGCTGGGAACGAATGGCAACGGCAAGAGCACGCTCATGAAGTGCATCATGGCGCTGCTCAAGCCGACCCGCGGTTCGGTCGCGCTCGAGGAGCGCGGCGAGCGCATCGAGCTCACCGGCAAGAGCCCGCAGCAGATCGTCGCGCTGGGCATCGCTCTGGTCCCGGAGGGGCGACGCCTGTTCCCCAAGCTGACTGTGCAGGAAAACCTGCTGCTTGGCGCCTTCCGCCGCGAGGCGCGCCAGGACATCCATCGCAATCTCGCCATCTGCTACGAAGCCTTCCCGGTGTTGAGCGATCGCTCGCGCCAGCTCGCCGGCAGTCTGAGCGGGGGCCAGCAGCAGATGCTGGCGATCGCGCGGGCGATCATGTCCGCGCCCCGCGTACTGCTGGTGGACGAGCCGTCTCTCGGCCTTTCCCCGCTGCTGGTGATCCAGACCATGGACCTCATCCGCGAGCTCAAGCAGCGCTTCGGGCTCACCGTGCTGATGGCCGAGCAGAACTTCCACGAAGCGAGCCGCATCGCGGACCGCGGTTACATCATCGTGCACGGCGCGATCGCGTTCGAGGGGCGTGACTTGAGCGAGCTGCGGCAGAGCGAGCTGGTGAAGAAGTATTATCTCGGGGCGTGACAGGGAGGAGGGAGGCACATGGCGTTGCGGCCGTCGATAGGCTGGATCGGAGCAGGGCGGATGGGTGCGCCCATGGCCGGCTTGATTTTGAAGGCGGGCTATCCCGTGCTCGTGTCTACGCGCAGCGCAGCGAGCCGGCAGAGCCTGGTGGAGCAGGGCGCCCGCGCGGCGAAGAGCGTGGCAGAGTGCGCGCGCGGTGCGGATCTGGTGTTCTCGTCGCTGCCTGACGATGACGCCCTGCGCAAAGTCGCGCTTGGGGCAGAAGGCGTGCTGGCCAACGCCCGGCGCGGCGCGATCTTTCTGGAGACCAGCACGGTGTCGCCGGAAGTCTCCGCGGAGATCGGTCGAGAAGCGGAGCAGCGCGACGTCGCCTATCTGCGCGCCCCGATCTCGGGCAACGCCGCATCGGCGCGCCTTGGCGAGGTCACCGTCCTGGTGTCGGGCCCCGAGGCTGCCTGGAGAGCCGCCAAGCCGGTCCTGGAGACGTTCAGCCAGGCGCAGGTCTACCTCGGCGCCGAAGAGCAGGCGCGCTACATGAAGCTTGTCGCCAATGCGATCGTGATCAACACCGCGCAGGGCATGGCCGAGGCGCTCGCGCTGGGCCGCAAGAACGGTCTCGACTGGAATCTCATGCTCGACACGCTGGCGCAGAGCACGATCGCCTCGCCCTGGCTGAAAGCCAAAGTGCGACTGCTGAAGCCGCGCGACTTCACGCCCACGATGACCGCGCGCCTGATTCTCAAGGATATCGACCTCATGCTCGCCGCTGCGGGCGCGAGCGATGTCCAGATGCCGCTTACCGCCATCACGCGCGAAGCAATGCGGGACTTGATCGCCACCGGCCGAGGGGAAGAGGACTACATGGCGACGGTCAAGCTGTCCGAAGAGCGGTCGGGGTTGGCAGCCGACGAAGGCTAGCCGCGCGGCGTCGAGCAGGATCACAAGATGGATGAAATCGCCTTTCGCCAGCGCCGTGCGCTGATCGTCGGCGGCTCGCTCGCCGGCCTGATCGCGGGCAATCTGCTGCAGCGAAGGGGCTGGGACGTCGACATCTACGAGCGCACCGGCGGAGTCCTCGAAGGCCGCGGTGCGGGGATCACGGTGCTCCCTGGCTTGATCGAAGGCCTGCAAGCAGCCGGGGTCGACATCACTGAAGCGGCGCTGGGCGTGGAGCTCCCAGCCCGGGTCGCGCTCGACCGGAACGGGCGAGTCGTCGCCGAGCGCACGTTCTCTCAGGTGATGACCTCGTGGCGGCGCCTGTACGAGCTGCTCAAAGGCGCTTTTCCCGAAGCTCGCTACCACAGCGGGGTGAGCGTGGAACACATCGAGCAGACAGACGCCACCGTCAGCGCCTATCTCGCCGACGGCAAGCGTCTCGACGCGGATCTTCTGATCGGCGCCGATGGTTTGCGCTCCACCGTGCGCAGCCGGTTCCTGCCGCAGATCAAACCCCACTACCCGGGGTATATCGCGTGGCGCTGCCTGGCCGACGAGAACGACCTGTCGGCCGCGACGCGGGAGCTGCTGCTCGCGCGCTACGCAGTGTGCGTGGCGCCGGGCGAACAGGGGATCGGCTATCCGGTACCCGGTCCTCAGCACAGCGTAGAGCGCGGCAAGCGCCAGTACAACGTCGTGTGGTACAGCCCGGTGCGCGAGCACGAGGAGCTGCCTGGCCTGTTGACGGACGACAGCGGCCGCTACCATCCGAACGGGATTGCGCCGTCGCTGATCAGCGCGCGAGTGCGCGAGCGGATGGTGGAGCGGGCGGCGCAGGTTCTGGCGCCGCAGTTCGCCGAAGCCATCGCGCGCTCGAGGCTGGTGTTCTTTCAACCGATCGTCGATCTGGAAATGCCGCGCTTGGTGTTTGGGCGCATCGTCGTCATCGGCGATGCGGCGTTTGTCGCTCGGCCGCACGTGGCGATGGGGGTGCCCAAAGCGGCCGGTGATGCGCTCGCGTTGGTGGCGGCGATTCACGAGGGAAACGGCTTGGCGGCATTCGAAGCGCAGCGCATGCGCGTAGGCGCGGCAATCGTTGCACGCGGGCGCTATCTCGGCGCATACATGGAAGCCCAACTCAAGTCGCAGGAGGAGCGCGAACAGGCGCAGCAGCGCCGCATCCCCGAACAGGTCATGATGGAAACCGCGGCGCCGATGGACTACGGTCGGTGATCACAGCAGCGCGGCACATGCGCGCGCTCGAGCTGAAGGAGGAGAATAAGCGATGCGTTACCGGATCTTTGGCCGCACCGGCTTGCGGGTCTCGGAGCTGGTGTTCGGCGGCGGCTGGGTCGGCGGCCTGCTGATCCATCAGGACGATGCCACAAAGCTCAAGACCCTGCGCCGCGCCATGGATGCCGGAATCAACTGGATCGACACAGCTCCGGCGTACGGCAAGACGCAATCCGAGCAAGCGCTGGGCTGGCTGCTGAAAGAGATTGAGGCAACACCCTATCTGTCCACCAAGGTTCTGCTGGACACGGCCCGGCTGGGCGACATTGGCGGCCAGATCGAGCGCAGTCTGCACGAAAGCCTGCAACGCCTCGGCCGAAGCTCGGTCGATCTGGTGCTGCTCCACAACCAGATTGAGCCGACCGCGACGTCCAGCGCGATCACACCGGAGCACGTGCTTGGAGCCAAGGGCGCTGCCGACGCGCTGGAGGGCTGCCGCGAGCAAGGCCTCACGCGGTACATCGGCTTCACTGCGCTGGGCGACGCGGCGAGCTGCCGCAAAGTCGTCGACAGCGGACGCTTCGACGCGGCGCAGGTCTACTACAACCTGCTCAATCCCAGCGCCGGCCGGCCCATGCCGGTGTCATGGAAGGGCCATGATTTCGGCCAGCTGATCGGCGCTTGCAGGGTACAGGGCACGGCGGTCATGGCGATCCGCATATTCGCCGCGGGTGTGCTGGCTTCCGATGTGCGCCATGGACGCGAAGTCATCATCACGCGGGGGACCGACATCGCTAGGGAAGAGAGATGCGCGAGCGCCGTATTCAACGCTCTCGGCGACGCCTACGGCACGCGTGCTCAGACGGCGTTGCGCTTCGTTCTGGCCAATCCGGACGTGACCTGCGCGATCATCGGATTGGCCGAGCCCCGCCACCTGGAAGAGGCACTGGCCGGGGCACAGGCCGGTCCGCTGCCGCAGCCCGCGTTGGACGCGCTGGAGCCGCTCTACCAAGCTAATTTCGGCCGCTAGCACGCCAGCGGAGCCCGACCGCGGCGCGGCATCTCGAGTTTGAGCACCGAAGGCAAGCGTGGTAGGGTCCGGTTCGCGCTGCGTGCCTAGCGGCCGACCGGCACTCAAGCGCGCCGGAAAGAACAATCGTCGAACACGGGAGACCATTCGTCATGCCGCCGCAGCTCACGCCTGAGCGCCAACGCCAGATCATCCTGAAGGTGTCGTGGCGGCTGATGCCGCTGATCGTCATCTGTTACCTGATCAACTACATCGACCGCACCAACGTCTCCTTCGCGGCGCTCACCATGAACAAGGATCTCGGGCTGAGCGCTTACCTGTACGGCCTCGGCGCCGGTATCTTTTTCTTCGGCTATGCCGCGTTCGAGGTGCCGAGCAACATCGTGCTGCAGCGCGTCGGCGCCAGGCTTTGGATCGCGCGCATCATGATCACCTGGGGCATCATCTCGGGGCTGATGGCCGTGGCTACGGGACCGGTCAGCTTTCTCGTACTGCGCTTTTTGCTGGGCGTCGCCGAAGCCGGTTTCTTCCCCGGCATGATTTACTACCTCACGCTGTGGTTTCCCGCGGCGGTTCGAGCGCGCTCCATATCGATCCTCTACATTGCCATACCAGCCTCGAACATGATCGCTTCGATCCTGTCGGGGGCCATTCTTGGACTGGACGGCACGCTCGGCCTCAAAGGTTGGCAATGGGTATTCATCATCGAAGCCATCCCCGCGGTCCTCCTGGCTTTTATCGTCTTGCGGCTGCTGACAGATCGCCCCGCCGTAGCGGATTGGCTCAGCCGGGAGGAAAAGGATTGGCTCGAAGGCGAGCTGCAAGCGGAGCGCAGCCGGGTCGAGAGCACGGGCCGTCTCACCATGCTGCAAGCGCTGTTCGACTGGCGGGTGCTGGTCCTGTCGGCAATCTATCTGACCTGCGTCACCGCCAGCTACGGCGTGGTGTTCTTCTTGCCGCAGATCGTCAAAGGTCTCGGTCTATCCAATCTGATGACCGGTTTCGTGACCGCGATCCCGTATGCGGTCGGAACGATCGGCCTGGTGCTGTGGGGCTATTCGTCGGACCGGTTCAAGGAGCGGCGCTGGCACCTGATCATCTCGACGGCGCTGGCCGCCCTGGGATTGTTTTTGGCGGGCATGGCCGGCCAATCGTTCTGGGCGGTCGCCGCGATGTGCCTGTTCATGTTCGGGGTGTACGGATCGAGGCCCACGTTCTGGCCGCTGCCATCCGTGTTTCTCACAGGCGGCGCAGCGGCGGTTGGCATGGCGCTGATCAACTCGATCGGCAACCTCGGCGGTTACTTTGGGCCGCAGATCGTCGGCTACATCAAGGACAGCACCAAGAGCTTCGACATGGCCTTGTATTTCCTCGCTGGGAGCGCCTTGCTGTCGGCGGTCATCGCCTTCCTTGCCACGCGGGCAACAGGTGCGGCCGGCGCGTCGGACGCGGACAAGGGTGCACAGCCGCTACGCCAACCCGCGCGGTGATGCTCAGGCGACAGCGGGTACGACGTCGAGGGTCGTTACGCGCCGCAGCTCACGCTGATGCGTGGCGTCGTCAAACGGGCGGCCGCGGTGCATCGTCGCGAGGTTGTCCCAGATCACGAGATCCCCGGGGTACCACACATGACGGTAGACAAACTGCGGCTGTGTTGCATGCTCGATCAGATCGCGCAGCAGCAAGCGCCCTTCGGGAACAGGCCAGTCGATGATGCGTGAGGCGTGGGACGCGAGATAGAGCGCCTTGCGCCCGGTGCGCGGGTTGACCCGCACGACTGGATGGATGGCTCCTTTGAGCCTGTCCTCCTCTTCCGGTGAGAACTCGAACCCGAGCGTCTGGCGGGAGTAAGCGATCGAATGATGCGCTCGCAGCCCTTCGATGACCCGCTTCGTCTGCGCGTCGAGCGCGTCGTATGCAGCCCGCATGTCGGCAAACTCGGTATCCGCTCCGGCGGGCGGCACTATTTTGGCCGAGAGCATGGAGTAGCGGCCGGGCGGGTCCTGAAACGAGGCGTCGGTATGCCACAGGCGGTTACCCAGAGCGTATGCGCGGCGCCGGTCCTGCGATTTCAGGATTGTGCCGCCCTCGTCCAGATTGGAAATGTCGGTGAGCGCCTCGTTGCCGAATCGATTCTTGCCGAGCACGGCCGCCCCGGTATTGGCGTGCAGCGTGCCGTCGAAGCGTTGAGCGAACGCGAGCTGCTCGTCGTCCGCGAACGGCTGGTTGCGGAACACCAGCACCGCGAACTCGTCCATCCCGGCCCGGATTGCGTCGAGCGTCGGGCGGTCGTGAACGCGCCGCAGATCGATCGAGCCGGCCTCGGCAGCAAACACGGCCTGGAGCTTGTGAAAGGTCAGGGACACAGCTTCTACCTCGCGCTTCGAGGTTGCCAAACGCTAGCATAGGGCATGTCACGCCGCGCCGCACGAGCGCGATGGCGGTCTCCTTCCACTTTCGGCCGCCGGGGTAATATGTGCGAGGCAGGAGGCGGCGTCTATTGGCTGCCACGCAGCAAGCGGGGTATCGAATGCGCTACATCGCGAAGACCGTAACCGGAGTGCCCGCCACCGACGGCGCCGGCGTGAAGCTGAAGCGCGTGATCGGCACGCCTGCGCTCGACATGCTCGATCCGTTTCTGATGCTCGACGAGTTCGGTTCGGACGACCCGAAATCCTGGATCGCCGGGTTTCCCGAGCATCCGCACCGCGGGTTCGAGACCGTCACGATCATGCTCGAGGGTCGTGTCAAGCACGCCGACTCCGTGGGCAACCGGGGCACGCTCGAAGCAGGCGATGTGCAGTGGATGACGGCCGGGCGCGGCATCATCCATTCCGAGATGCCGGAGCGCGCGGACGGGAGGCTGCGCGGCTTCCAGCTGTGGGCCAACCTGCCCGGCAGGCTCAAGATGAGCCCGCCCCGTTACCAGGACATCCCGGCGACGCGCATTGCTACGGCGCAGGATGGCAGTGCGATCGTGCGCGTAATCGCCGGGGAGGCGTTCGGCGCAAAGGGCGCGGCCGCCACCTTGATCCCGTTGCGCCTCCTCGACGTGACGATTGCGTCCAATGCGAGTTTCGAAATCGAAGTGCCGGACGCTCACTCCTGTTTCGTTTATGTATATGAGGGCACCCTGCGCGGTCAGGATCGCGGCGGCCAGGTCCGCGAACCGGTCAAAGGCGAGCTGGCGGTGCTCGAGGGGAGCGGCGGTGTACAGCTCTCCAGCGGCAGTGGCGGGACCAAGCTCTTATTCGCGGACGGGGAGCCAATCCGCGAGCCGGTTGCACGCTACGGCCCGTTCGTGATGAACACGCGGGCGGAGCTTGCCAAGGCATTCGACGACTACTCGCGCGGCGCGCTCGACGATGCCACAGTTCAATAGCCGCCGCAGGGGGCCGCGCGCGGTTCACTCGCGCGCGGCCCTCTGACGCGGACACTGGGGTGGGAGCTGCAATGGTGCGGATCGCAATATTGGACGATTGGCAAGGCGTTGCACGCAAGGCTGCCGACTGGGCGGTATTGCAGCGGCGCGCGGAGCTCGTCTTCTTCGACCAGCCGTTCGAGCGCGCCGAGGATGTCGCGGTGGCCTTGATGGAGTTCGAGATCGTCATCGCAATGCGCGAGCGAACCCGGTTTCCCGCCGCAGTCATCGAGCGCCTGAAGCGCCTGCGTATGATCGCTCTGACGGGCTCGCGCACATGGACGATGGATCTCGACGCGTGCACCGCGCGCGGCGTCCTAGTGTCCAACACGGGGGGACAGCTCTCCACTCCGGCCACTGCAGAGCTGGCCCTGGGTCTGCTGCTCGCAGCCGCACGTTTCATTCCGGCCGCCGACGCGTCCATGCGGGCTGGGCGCTTTCAGAGCGACGTCCCGGCGGGTACGGTGCTGGAGGGCCGCACGTTGGGGGTGATTGGCCTCGGCAAGATCGGATCGCGCATGGCGCGCTACGGCCAAGCGCTCGGCATGCACGTGCTGGCGTGGAGCCCAAATCTGACCGTCGAGAAAGCGCAGGCGTGCGGCGCGCGGGCGGTGGAGAAGGCCACGCTGCTCACCGAATCCGATGCCGTGAGCCTGCACGTGGTCCTGTCCGACCGCTCACGCGGTCTGCTGCGCGCCGGCGACCTTGCGCTCCTGAAGCCCGGCGCGATATTGGTCAATACATCGAGAGGGCCACTGGTGGACGAGGAGGCCCTGCTCGAGCGCCTGCACTCTGGACAGCTGATCGCTGCGCTCGACGTTTATGGCCAGGAGCCCCTTCCGCCGGATCACCCGCTGCGCAGGCTCCCGAATACAATATTGACCCCGCACCTGGGCTACTGTGCGCAGGACGTCTACGCTCAGTTCTACCGGGAGTCGATCGAGAATGTGCTGGCCTTTCTCGACGGCAAACCCATCCGTATGCTCAATCCCGAGGCGTTGCAGCGCAGATGATCCCGCCACGCTTCGGGCCGTTCACGCGATGAATGATGCGCCGCCCAGAGCTCGCATGAACTCAACGGCCACCGCGACCTTCGACGCCACAGGTGTCATGGCGGAGATCGGCTACGCCGTCGACACAGGCATCAAGCCGGTCAACGAGACCTTCGAAGCCGGCCAGATCATTCGCCGGCGTACGGGAGCAACCGAGCAACGCCTCGTGCGCATCCGCGACGGGCGAGCGCTGGTCGGTCAACACTCGCTTGACCAGAACGGCTTTGTCCTCGTCGATCACCACACCGAGGTCACCGACTTTCTCGACCCCGCACAGCTCGCGTCGATCTACTATCCGGAGGTCGAGCGGCTGGTCAAAGCCGCCTCTGGAGCATCGCGCGTCGTCGTGTTCGACCACACGCTGCGTACCGGAGATGTGGCCGAACAGCAATCGCTCAAGATCCGCGAGCCGGTCCTGTGGGCGCACAACGATTACACGCAGCGCTCCGGCCCGCAGCGCGTGCGCGAGATCCTGCCGGATGAGGCGGACGAGCTGCTGCGCCACCGCTTCGCCATCATCCAGGTCTGGCGCGCGATCAATCAACCCATCCAGTCGAATCCGCTGGCGCTGGTGGACGCACGCAGCGTCTCGCCGGGCGATTTGCTTGTGGCAGAGCGCCGCTATCCCCACCGCGTGGGAGAGACCTATCAGCTGCGCTACAACCCGGATCACCGCTGGTTCTATTTTCCGCTGATGCGACGTGATGAAGCACTCGTGTTCAAAGTGTACGAGTCGCTCACCGACGGGCGCGCGCGATTCACCCCGCATTGCTCGTTCGTCGATCCTACGTCACCATCAGATGCGGCACCGCGCCAGAGCATCGAGGCGCGCACATTCGCGTTCTTCGCGCCTTCGCAGCGAGGTTGAACCGCGCGGAACGCTCGCAGTCCCCGCGTCTAGTCGTTTAGTCAGCGCACCTCAGCACGACCCCAGTCTGCGCTCCCGAAAATGGGCATGCGGGGTCGCTCGACGGCGACGCTGCCGCGCAGCTTCAACTCTGTTCCTCGCGCGTCGTCGGATGGATTTCGTCCACGAGAACAGCGTGATACACGCATTCGCGGAGTGCGCCTGACGATCGTCAATTGTGAATTGATCCTGGCGCGCGCGTTGCACTTAAACCCAGGTTGGGGCTGCTTCGATGCCGTGTGACGGCGACATCCGGCCCCGCCCGATTGCAGGCTGGAATGGGGAACACACCGATGCTTCGATCACTCTATATTTGGCCCGACAGGCCCCTGCTGTCTCTGCTCGTCCTGCTGGTGCTGGCGATGCCGTTCCTGTACCTCGCGCGTGAGCCGATGCACACGCTCCTGCGCCGCGCGAGCCGGGCAATCGTACGCCCGCTGCGCCTTGGCGCACGCTGGCTAACCGACGCCGCGGCACGGATGCGAACCCGCAACCGAGAGGTTCTCCTAGCGCACGGCTCACGGGAGCTGCGCCTTTCGATCGACCGGGAACTGGAGCGGGTAACCATTCTTGTCCAGCGCGACCTCGAGGGCTACCCGGCGTTGCAGCGCAGGTTGATGGACGAGATCACGCGCATCGAAGAGGATTACAAGCGCAGCGGCGAAGTGCCGCCGCCCTCTCCAGAGTGGGTCAAAGCGATCGAAGCCCTCGCCAAGATCCGGGCAACAGGCGACGGCGTGGTCGAGCGCATTCTGGCCGACATCCGCGATTCGCTCGACGACATCTACCAAAAGGTGGTCGCCGAGTATCGTGCCGCCTACCAGCAGCGCCACAAGATCCTCAGCACCTGCGTGCCGTTCTGGCGCTCGGCCAGCCAGACGCTGGTGCAGGTCGAGCGCAATATCACCAGCCTGAACGACAGCGCAGCCAAGATCGACGCCAACGTCGAGAAGCTGGAGAGCATTTTCGCGCGCCGCACGGAGGTCGAGAATGCGCTCACCTCGTCGGCCTCGACTCAGTTCTTCATCTCCTCACTGGTGATGCTGATAGCCTTCGGTGGCGCCTACGTGAACTTCAAGCTCATCTCGCTGCCCATGTCGGCCATGGTGGGCGGGGGCGATTACATCACCGATACGCTGCGCGCTTCGGAGATCGCCGCTCTGGTCATCATCCTGTTCGAGACGCTCATGGGCCTGTTTCTCATGGAGACCCTGCGCTTCACGAACCTCTTTCCCCTGGGAAACATCACCGAGAAAATGCGCCGTCGGCTGATGTGGGTGTCGCTTGCCATCCTGTTGGTTCTGGCCGGCGTCGAAGTCGCGCTCGCCGTGATGCGCGACTCCATCATCGCCGCCGACGTCGCGCTGAAGCAGAGCCTCGGCTCGGCCGCAGCCGTCCAGACTGAAGCGAGCTGGGTTACACGCATCCCCACGTTCGGCCAGATGATCCTGGGCTTCACCTTGCCGTTCGCGCTGGCGTTTGTCGCCATTCCGCTCGAATACTTCGTGGGCTCGGGCAGAATTGTGGTCGGCGCAGGCTTCACGCTCCTCATTCGCGGCGCGGCGTTTTCGCTGCGGGTCGGCGCGAGCCTGGCAGGCGAAGCGGGCAAGCTGGCTGTGAACTTCTACGACGTGCTGATCTTCGCGCCCCTGGCGATTGAACGCTGGATCCGCAAGGTGCCGGAGACCGCCTCGCACAAGGAAAAGCTGCAGAGTGCGCCCGCATTCCCCCAGCCCGCCACGAGCGGCGAGGAGGTGCTGTGAAGCTCACGACAGCGACGCTAGCGCTCGGCGTACTCGCCGTGTGTGCGGGCTGCGGTCCCGCGGTCAACCATAACCAGGCGGTGTATGTCCTGGTCGATACCTCTGGCACGTATACGAAGGAGGTGAACAAGGCGCAAGGCGTGGTGAATTACCTGCTCGGCAGTCTGGAGCCGGGCGATTCGCTGGCGGTGGCGACCATCAAGAGCCGCAGCTTCAGCGAGAAAGACATCGTGGCCAAGGTGAGCTTGACCAAGGACCCGATCCAGGCCAACAGTCAGAAGAAAGCGTTCAGCGAGAAGATGGCGCAGTTTGCCCACTCGACCCAGAACACCAAAGGCACAGCCTACACCGACATAACCGGCGGTCTGGTTCAGGCGGCAGAGTTCCTCAACGAAACGGGCGCTGGCCGGAAGACCGTCATCATCTTCTCCGACATGCAGGAGGAGCTCGACTACAAGACCGTGCGCAACTTCCCGATCAAGCTCGACGGCATCCGGATCATCGCGCTCAACGTTTCCAAGCTCAGTACGGACAACGTCGATCCGCGCCGCTACATGGGCCGGCTCGAGTGGTGGGAAAAGCGCGCGCGCGCCGCCGGTGCCACCGAGTGGCGCGTGGTCAACGACATGGAGCACCTCGAGCGCGTATTCTCCCGCCGCGGCTGAGGACTCGGACAGAGCTCTGAAGCCGGGCCGAAGTACGCCGCGAAGCTCACCGCAGCACCACCTGCTGCAATGCCAGCAGGCGCTTGACCCCGTTGGTTACGTTCTTGCAAGACAGCGTCGCTCCGGCGATGTTGGGGATGTCCTGTTCCAGTTTGAACGGATCGGCCAGCGTTTTGCCCTCGAAATGATGCCGCCAGTCGGGGTTGCGGACCTGATAGCCGTGCGTCTCGCGGTAGACGAGGATCTCGATCCCGCGCACCTTGCCGTCCGGCGTCAGACCGGCGGCGTAGGTGATGAACTCGTGCTTGCCGACGACCTCGTCGACGATGAACCAGCCGAGCAGCTGCCCGGCCTTTTCGGCTCGCCATACCGCCTGCTTTTTCCACCGCTGGCGAACGCCGCTCTTGTCCTCGATAGCTTTGCGTTGATCGTCGCTGAGCTCCACTGCAGCGTCGACGAAGCGGTCGGCCTCCGCGAAGAGGAGCTGCTGTGCCTGAGGCACAGTGAGGTACTCGGCGGCGTAGGCCGGCGCTGGAGCAACAAGCGCGGCGGGCAGAAGGACAAATGCCGGGATGGGTCGCACGTTGGACTTTAGAAGTTGATACCGATCTTGAGACGGATCTCCTGCGAGGTCTTCTCGATCAGCTGCTGATTGTAGGTTTGTCCCGGGTATGGAGTGCCGCCGCCGACCAGCTGCGGCATCCAGGTGAGCGTTACCCACCAATCCCTGGCCGCATAGTGAATGGTAGGGCCTGCCTGCAGCGACCAGCGCTCCTGCCCCACCACAGTCTCATGCTCGGTCTGGTAGAAGATCTCGGCGCCGATGAACCAGTTCGAGATCACCCGATACGTAATGCCAGCGCTGGCGGTGATCGCGATTTCCATCTCCGGCGTAAGTGGCCACTCGAAGTCCGGCGGTAAGTTTTGTATCGGCTGGCGGGTCGCGCTGTCCGCCTCAATGCCCAGATTGGCAGCCACCACGAGCTGGCCATCCAGGTAGTACTTCTGGGCGATCAGGAACGTCTCAAACGAGTAGACGTTCTTGCGAAAGCCCGAGTTGACGTCGTACCAGAAGTAGCTGAGCGAGGTGTACTGCGCGAGCCCAAAGTCATCCAGAGCGGGCGTCAAGTAATTGTATTTCACCGCCGCCTCGACCCCGGCGGGTCTCCACGGATAATTCTTGTCCCCGGGCAGATATGCGTCGATCATCAGGCCGCTCGTATTGATTCCCAGCCCGAAGAAGGCGACCGACCCGGAGAACCGGTCGGTGAACCCGTACTCGACCTCGGTCTTGGTATCCAGGGCGTTGTACGATCCCTGCTCCTTCCCCCCGCGCCAAGTGAACCACTGCTCTGCGTCCCATGAACCCTTGGGCAGCGGCTCCGCCCCTTTGACGTAACCGAACAGCCCTTCGTCGGCAACGGCCCCCCCGGACATGACGAGCGCGCCAGACAGCAGCACGCTCCAAAAACGCGTGTTCTTGTTCATTGCTCAGTCCCCTCGCCAAATCGATGCAGACGCCAGCTCCTGAGCGCGCTTGCGGACGGAGCCGGACACTTCTTGTGGTAATACGAGTGGTAATGGTAAGGATTCTTATTTCGATTAGCAAGTGGCTGCCGCCATTATGCGGCCGCCGGCAGCGTGAGATCGGTGCTCTAGGGGCGAGCGGGGACGTTACCGCTGCTACGCCGGAGATTCCCGAGCGCGCGCAGCGCTGATCCCGGAGCGCCGCAGCAGCCACACCACGATCGAGACGTTCAGCAGGTTCCAGGCAATACCATTCACGAATGCAGCGTGGTAGGAACCGGTCCAGTCGAAGATCGCCCCCGACATCCAGCCGCCGAGCGCCATGCCAAGCAGCGTCGCCATCAGCACGGTGCCGACCCGGGTTCCAGCTTCCGCCGGCGGGAAATGCTCGCTGATGATGATGGCATAGGACGGAACGATGCCACCCTGGAACAGACCGAACAGGGCAGAAATGACGTAGAGCGACGCAAGATCGTCGAACGGCACAAACAGGAGTAGCGCGACGCCCTGCAGACTGGAGCCCAGCAGGAGGGTGCGCAATCCCCCGATGCGGTCCGATATGAAACCGAACGCAAGCCGGCTGACGATGCCGAAGCCGAGCATGACCGAGAGCATTTGAGCACCCCGCGCCGCTCCATAACCGAGGTCGGCGCAGTAGGCCACGATGTGAACCTGGGGCATGGACATCGCGACGCAGCACCCCATACCTGCCACGCAGAGCAGGGCCTGCAGCGCCCCTGGTGAAAGACCCAGGGTGCGCGCTGATCGCGACTCGGAGGCCAGCCGCGCAGCGCTCGTCCCGAGCGCAGGCCGGGGCCTTCTCAGGATCAGCGCGAGCGGGAGCATGCTGGCCACGCAGGCGAGCGCGATTCCGAAATACGTGGTGCGCCAACCAGCCCCCGCAATGAAGTGCTGCACGATCGGAGGCCAGAGGGCACCCGCCAGGTAGTTGCCGCTAGCGATGATGCCCACCGCGATCCCGCGCCGGCGTACGAACCACACCGAGGTGTCCGCAATCAGCGGCCCGAAGGTGGCAGACGTGCCGACACCGATCAACAGACCTTGTGCGAGCGCGAAGTGCCACAGGCTCGCGGCGCTCGCAGCCATCGCGCAGCCCAGCGCCAACGCAATCGCTCCGAAGACGACCGGCATCATGATGCCAAACCGGTCGGACAGCCGACCCATGAAAATTCCGCCCAGACCGAATCCCACCATCGTCGTCGTGTAGGGGAGCGACGCGGCAGCACGAGCGGTACCGAACTCAGCCTGCACGGCCGGCAGGGCGACGATGACCGCCCACATGCCCAGGCCGCCGATGGTCGAGAGCATCAACGCGGCAACGAGACGCGTCCAGGCATAAGCAGACTCGGCCGCCTCCGACGGTTGACCCGGGTCGCTGTCGCTGCGCAAGCGAGCGCGACCAAGATCCTCAATGTCCCGCTGTGCCGCATCGTCCGGTCGCAACACGCGCGTCACCGCTTCGGATCGGAGGGGGGTTGCCACGGCTGTCGCACCTGCGGTACAGCCTGAAGCAGCAGCTCGAGCGCTCGGCGCAGAGCCCGAGTCCCCTGCTCTACGCCCTTGTAGTGCCCGAGTCGCACCACGACGAGGTCGTGAGTGGGAATAATGATCGTGTACTGGCCCCCGGATCCAGCCATGAAGTAAGCGTCCTGCGGTACCGGCCAGCTCTCGGTCCGGTTGAGCCAGAAGAATGCGCCGTAGACCGGCTGCGGCCAGGCTGGCGCAGGCGTGCGCACGAAGTCCGCCCAGCCCTGCGGCAGCAGCCGCTCCCCGTTCCAGACACCATCCTGCAGATACAGCAGGCCGAGGCGCAGCCAGTCGCGAGCACTGCCCAGCTCATAGCCCTGCAGCAGAAAATTCCCGTACGGGTCGGTCTCGAGAACCATGTGGCGGATGCCGAGCTTGTCGAACAGATGGCGTTGCGGATAGGACAGGTATTCCTGTCCGCGAGCGATGACGGCTTTCTTGATGAGGTAGTTGATCACCAGCGGGTCAGAGTTGCGATACCGCGCCACCGTGTTGGGTGGCCACTGCGATGGTCGCGTGATCGCCCACCGGTAGGCATCGATTGCGCCGGTGTAAACGTACAGATGATCGGGGTAGCCCCGCGCGGGGTCGAAGTCGGGATCCTGCGGAGCGAGGAACCGAAGTCCGCTCGACATGCGAAGCAGGTCGGCGATACGGATGGCCTGCCGCGGATCGCCCGCGCTCTGCCACTCGTCCACCGGCGCCGGCGCCCACGGGTCGTACACACCCTCCTGGACAAGCTGGCCCAGCAGCGTTGCGGTGATGCTCTTTCCCATGGACCAGCCGGGAAGCCGCGTCGTCTGGTTGAGTCCGCTCTGATAGCGTTCCGCGATGATGCGGCCTTTGTATGCAACGACGAACGCGGCCGTGAGCGCTTCCGCAGGATCGAACGCCGCAGCGGCCGCTGCTCCCGCTTTCACCATATCGACTTCGGGTGGAAACGACATCTGCGGGAGGCGATCCCCAAGCGGCCAAGGCAGCGCTGCGTCTGCAGCGCGAGGCTCGACCCGCACCGGCGCGAAGAACACCGAGCGCGACCCGCTCGGCAGCGTGACACACCCTTGATCACCGTACAGCTTGGCGCTGCGCGTCACGCCATCGGGCAAGGTCACCCTCACCGCGTGCTCCAGCGGGTCAACCGCTACCGACTTGACTGCGCGCCGTCTCTGAGGCGGAGAGACGAAGAAGCCGTCTTCCTCCATGGCTGCAGCGAGCTGGCGGCCGGTAATGAACACGGCCGAGCACAGCACCTTGGCCAGGCCAGCGGCCTCCAGCTCGGCTGGATCGCCTGGCGGCGCCTCCCAAACCGTGGGGAATTCCGGCGGCGTCGCGTCCTGCGCGCCGCAGACGCCAACGCTCCAGAACGCGCATTGCAGCAGGCAAAGGAACGGAAACGCCCCAGCCGCGCGCGAAGACCACGCGGTCAATGCCATGATGGCTGCTGCTCCGCCTACTTTCCTTTGAAGCGTGGCGCGCGCTTCTCCATGAACGCGCGCCGGCCTTCCTGATAGTCCGCGCTCGCCATGCAGCGGGCCACCAGTGCGTCTGCCTCGGTGAAATCGCCGTGCGCTTCGATGAGGGCGTTGATGATGTTCTTGGACGCTGCGATCGTCAGCGGCGCATTGCCCGCCAGCTGCAAAGCCAGCTCGCCCACGTAGCCGTCCAGCTCTGCATCGGGCACGACTCGATTCACCAGTCCTATCGCGAGCGCCTGCTCGGCGTTGTAGCGGCGACCGGTGAACATGATCTCGCGCGCCGCAGCGTGACCAACCGTCGCTACCAGCCGGTTGGTGCCGTGCACGCCGTAGCCGACCCCCAGGCGGGCGGCGGGAATGGCGAACTGGCTGGAGGCCGAGGCGTAACGCAGGTCGCAGGCGAGCGCCGTCTCCACGCCGCCGCCGATGCAGAACCCATGGATCAGCGCGATGACCGGCTTGTCCGAATCTTCGATGGCGTGCTGTGCAGCGTCCACCAGGCCCTCGTATTCCCTGACTGCGCTGTCGCTCGAACGGCGTTGCTCGAATTCGGAGATGTCAGCGCCGGCCGCGAAGGCGAGGGTGCCTTCCCCGCGCAGCACGATACAGCGAATCTCCGCGTCCGCATCGAACTCGGCCATCGCCTGCGGAATCGCGCGCCACATATCCGAGCTGATGGCGTTGCGCCGCTCCGGGTTGTCGAACAACATGCGCCCGATCGGGCCATCGCGCTCCACGCGCAGTCTTGGCTTGCTCATCGTTGACCCTCAAATCACGTTAGCGTCGCGCAGCTCGGCGATCTGCTGTTCCGAATAGCCGAGCTCGCCCAGAATCTCGTCGTTGTGCTCCCCGGGTGGTCCGATTGCTCGCCGCATCCGGGCCGGGGTGCGCGACAACCGCAGCGCGGGCCCGACCAGGTTGAGCTCGCCGCCGTCGGGCTTCGGCACGGCGCTTGCCATGCCGAGATGCCGCACCTGGGGATCCGCGAACATTTCGTCCATCTTGTATATCGGCCCGCAGGGGACGCCTGCTTCATTGAGCAGGTCGATCAGCGCCTGCGACGTATAGCGGCGCGTGCGCTCGGCTATGCCGCGGTTCAGCGCGACGCGATTGGCCGAGCGCAACGCTTCGCTCGAGAAATCCGGGTTGGTCTGCAACTCGGGTGCACCCAGTGCCTGGCAGAAACGCGCGTAGATCACCTTGCCGGCGGCTGCGATGTTGACGAAGCCGTCGGCGGTCGGATAGACGCTGGTTGGCATCGAGGTCGGGTGGTCGTTTCCGGCCTGCCCGGGCACCACTCCCTCGACCAGCCAACGTGCGGCCTGAAAGTCCATCATCGCCACCATCGCGGACAACAGCGAGCTTTGCACCCACTGCCCCTGGCCGGAGCGGCCGCGTTCCTGCAGGGCGATGAGAACGCCGAGCGCCGCGAACAGGCCGGCGCTCAAATCCGCGACCGGGATGCCGGCCCGCACCGGGCCCTGCCCCGGCAGCCCGGTCACCCACATGAGGCCGCCCATGCCTTGCGCCACTTGATCGAAGCCGGCGCGGTCGCGGTACGGTCCGTCCTGCCCGAAGCCGGAAATGCTGGCGTAGATCAGCGCGGGATTCTCCGCCGACAGCGCTTGATAGTCGATTCCCAGCTTGTGCTTGACGTCGGGCCGATAGTTCTCTACCAGCACGTCGGCGGTCTTGACCAGTCGCTTGAGCACTTCGACGCCGCGGGCGTCCTTGAGGTTGAGCGTCAGCGAGCGTTTGTTGCGATGCAGATTCTGGAAGTCCGAGCCGTGCCGCGGACCGAACCCGTCGTCGGCCACACCGCCGGGCATCTCGACCTTGATGACATCCGCGCCCCAATCGGCGAATTGCTTGACGCAGGTCGGCCCTGCGCGCACGCGCGTGAGATCGATCACGCGCAGATGGGACAGCGCCTGCCCGAGCGCCACGTCACGCACCCCGTGGCGCCCAGCGGCCGCTTTCCACCTGATGAAAGAAATCCTCGAGCAGATGATTGAACAGCGCCGGCTCCTCCAGATTGTGCATGTGCCCGGTCCCGGGCATGACGGCCAGAGCGGCGGTTGGAATGGTGCGCTTCATGAGCAGCGAGGGTTCCAGCGTGGGTTCGTCCCCGTCTCCGGCGACGATGAGCAGCGGCGCAGAGATCCGCGCCATGTCCGCCGCCAGGTTGTACAGCGACGGCCGCCGTGCCTGACAGCCCAGCAGGGTATTCGCTGAGCCCCGCGCCGAGTGCTCAGAAAAGTTGCGCTCGAATTCGGCGAACCCGCGCGGGTCCTTCTGCTTCAATTGCATGCGCCCGGGACCGTGCCCGTACGTCGCCGCCGCCTTGACCATGCCTTCTTCCAGCATGCTCTTGGCCAGCGCACGCGACTGTTCCTGAAACTGCGCATACTGCGATGGATGTGTGCCGTATCCGCACCCCGCAACGACCAGAGCAAGCGCGCGCTGCGAATACGCCATGCCAAAGTGCAGCGTGGCGAACCCGCCCATAGAATTGCCCACAATGTGGGCCCGCGCGATGCCGAGCGCGTCGAGCACGCCGAGGATGTCGTCGCGCGCCCGCTCCTGGCTGTAGCGTTCTACCTCCTGCGGGACGTCCGAGGGCGGATAGCCGCGCGCGTTGAAGGTGATGCAGCGATAGCGGCGTGAGAAGTGGCGCACCTGCGGCTCCCAGCTGCGCCAGTCGCCGGCAAACTCATGCACGAAGACAATCGGTGTGCCGCTGCCCGTTTCCTCGTAGTACAACTGCACGCCATCGTCCGTCTTGAGCGTGGACATCCGATCGTCTCCTGGCTGGCGAAGCTCTGGTCCCCTGGTGCGGCGATCATCGCCGCACCAGGCCCCAGGCGCAAGGGTAACCAAAAAACCCCAGGCAGGGGAATGCGGCGAATGCGTAGGCGCACCGCTTCGCGCCAGGCAATGGCGTAAGATGGACGCGCGCGACGATTGATGTTTTCCATGCTACAGCCTTCCAATGTCCGAGCCGACTGATTGGGCTTTCCCGGCGGAGCTCCAGCCGCGAGCGGAGCAGATGGGTTTTGACCTTGACGCAGCGCTCGATGCGGTAGTGATGGTGCGCACCGAGATTCCGCAGGACGCTTTCACCGCCTCGATCCTCGGCACCGAGCGCGTCGGCAACGGCGTAGTCCTCCGCGCTGACGGGGTGGTGCTGACCATCGGTTACCTGATCACCGAAGCACAGACCATCTGGCTCACGACAAACGGGGGATCCGCTCTGCCTGGTCATGCGCTGGCTTACGACCAGGTGACCGGTTTCGGTCTGGTGCAGGCATTGGGCCGTCTCGATGTGCCGCTGATCGAGCGCGGTTCGGCGACCTCCTGCTCGGTCGGCGAGGAGGTGACCGTCATCGGCTACGGCGGACGGTCTCATGCGCTGCGGGCCAAGATCGTCGCGAAGCGAGAATTCGCCGGCTATTGGGAGTACGTGCTCGACGAAGCCTTGTTCACCGCCCCCGCGCATCCGCAGTGGGGCGGCGCCGCCCTGCTGGGCGCAGACGGTCGCCTGCTCGGCATCGGATCGCTGCTGGTGCAGGAGGCGCTCGGGGGAGAGACCGTCCAGGGCAACATGATCGTACCGATCGATCCACTCGAGCCGATTCTCGACGACATGCTCGCGATGGGGCGCGCCAACCGCCCGCCACGCCCGTGGCTCGGCATGTATACGACGGAGGCCGGCGGCCAGCTCGTGGTCGGTGGGCTGGCCAACGGAGGCCCGGCGGAACGCGCCGGCGTGCGGTCTGGCGATCTGGTGCTCGAAGTCGCGGGTGAGCGCGCGTCCACCCTCGCCGAGCTGTTTCGCAAAGTGTGGCGGCTGGGCGCGGCAGGCGTCGAAGTTCCTCTCACCCTGGCGCGCGAGGGTGCACTGGTACGCGTGCGGGTGCGCACAGCCGATCGCAACGACTTCCTGAAGAAGCCGCAGCTGCACTAAGACTCGACCATCCTTTTCGCAGCGCAGCATCGTCCCGTGCGCTGTGAACCGGCGGAAAAGCCGTATACCATTGGCTCCGCCACGCTCTCGCAGCGGCAACGGCTACCGAGCGTCCAACCAAAAAACCTAAGGGGTTCCCAGTGTCTTCCGAGATGAACGGCGCCGCGCCGCCGGCCGTTGCCGACACGTTCCCCCGGTTGTTGCTCGAGCATGCCCGCGTCCGTGGCGCGCAAACCAGCGCGCGCGAAAAAGATCTTGGCATCTGGCAATCCTGGACCTGGAGCGAGGCTGCCGCGAACGTGCGCGCTCTGGCCTGCGGACTGGCAGCCATGGGCTTCAAGCGCGGCGACCATCTCGCGATCATCGGCGACAACCGCCCGCAGCTGTACTGGGCGATCGGCGCCGCGCAGGTCCTCGGGGGCGTCGCCGTGCCGCTCTATCAGGATGCGATTGCGCTGGAGATGGCGTATATCCTGGACGACGCCGACGTGCGCTTCGCGGTGGTGGAGGACCAGGAGCAGGTGGACAAGCTGCTCGAGATCAGGGGCCAGCTCTCCAAGCTCGTCCACATCGTGTTCGAAGACCCGCGGGGCATGCGCCACTATAGCCAGACCTTCCTGCACGCGTACGCCGATGTGCAACAGGCGGGAAGAGACTTCGACGCTGCCCATCCGGAGTTTTTCTCGCGCGAGGTGAATCAGGGCTCGAGCTCCGACATCGCCATCATGCTCTACACGTCGGGTACGACCGGCAAGCCCAAGGGCGTGTGCCACACTCATGCCGCATTGATCGCCGCAGCGCGCGGGGGCTGCGACTTCGATCGCCTCGGCCCCGGCGATGAGGTGCTGTCTTATCTGCCTATGGCCTGGGTCGGAGACAACCTGTTCTCTTACGCGCAGGCCCTGGTTGCCGGCTTCACCATCAACTGTCCCGAGTCGGGCGACACCGTCATGACCGACATGCGCGAGATCGGCCCGACCTACTATTTCGCTCCGCCGCGCGTGTTCGAGAACCTGCTGACCCAGGTCATGATCCGGATGGAAGATGCATCGCGCTTGAAGCGTGCGTTGTTCCACTCGTTTCTGGGCGTTGCGCGCCGATGCGGCGCCGAGATCCTGGACCGCAAGCCGGGTGTGTCGCCGCTGGACCGCCTGCTGTACACACTCGGCAACGTGCTGGTGTTCGGACCGCTGCGCAACGTGCTCGGGATGAGCCGCATTCGCGTCGCCTATACGGCTGGGGCGGCGATCGGCCCTGACCTGTTCCGCTTCTACCGCTCGATCGGCGTCAATCTCAAGCAGCTCTACGGTTCGACCGAAACCTGCGCGTATGTGTGCCTGCAGCCGGACCGGCACATCAAGCTCGATACGGTCGGGCCGCCGGCACCGGGTGTCGAGGTGCGGATCGCGGAGGACGGTGAGGTGCTGGTTCGCAGCCGCGCCCTGCTGAAGGAGTATTACCGGCGTCCTGATTCCACCGCCGAGGTATTCGATGCGCAGGGTTACTTCCGTACCGGAGACGCGGGGCTCTTCGATACGGATGGTCACCTCAAGATCATCGACCGCGCCAAAGATGTAGGCAAGCTCTCGAGCGGCGCCGTGTTTGCCCCCAACTACATCGAGAATAAGCTCAAGTTCTTCCCGTACGTGAAAGAGGCGGTCGCCTTTGGTCATGGGCGCGATATGGTCTGCGCCTTCATCAATATCGACCTGGGCGCCGTCGGCAATTGGGCCGAGCGGCGCAATCTCGCCTACAGCGGCTACACCGACCTGGCCGGCAAGCCGCAGGTCTATGATCTGATCGCGGGCTGCGTGGAGAAAGTCAACGCGGAGCTCGCCGCCGATCCCATGGTGGCCGGATCTCAGGTGCGGCGCTTCCTGATCCTGCACAAGGAACTCGATCCCGACGACGATGAGCTCACCCGCACGCGCAAAGTCCGGCGCGGTTTCATTGCAGACAAGTACGGTCGGCTGGTCGACGCGTTGTACGAAGGCAAGAGCGTGCAGCACATCGACACGCAGGTGAAGTTCGAGGACGGCCGCAGCGGGGTGATCGAAGCGGACGTCAGCATACGCGACGCCGCGACCTATTCCCCCGCGGCGCTGTGCAAGAGCGCGTGACGATGAGCACAGCGCCGTCTCAGCGCCACATAGGCGACGTGCTTCTCAAGCTCGACGGTATCTCGCTTGCGTTCGGCGGAGTCAAAGCGCTCGACGACGTCAGCTTCGAGGTGCGCAGCCATGAGATCCGCGCCATCATCGGCCCCAACGGCGCGGGCAAGAGCTCGCTGCTCAACGTCATCAACGGCGTTTACCACCCGAGTCAGGGCGCGGTCACCTACAAGGGGACGACCTACCGTCAGATGCGTCCGCACGAAGCGGCGCGGCGGGGCATCGCGCGCACGTTCCAGAACATCGCGCTGTTCAAGGGCATGACGGTGCTCGACAACATCATGACCGGGCGTACGCTGAAGATGCACGCCGGCTTCCTGTTCCAATGCCTGTACTTCGGCAAAGCGCGCAGCGAAGAGCTCGCGCACCGCCGCAAAGTCGAGCACATCATCGATTTCCTCCAGATCGAGCACATCCGGAAGACGCCCGTGGGGCGCCTCGCATACGGCCTGCAGAAGCGGGTCGAGCTGGCGCGCGCGCTGGCGGCGGAACCCGAACTGCTGCTGCTCGACGAGCCGATGGCGGGCATGAACCTGGAAGAGAAAGAGGACATGTGCCGCTTCATCCTGGACGCGAACGACGAGTTCGGCACCACCATCGTTCTGATCGAGCACGATATGGGGGTCGTGATGGACCTGTCGGATCGCGTCGTGGTGCTCGACTACGGGCGCAAGATCGGGGACGGCAGCCCTGACGAAGTGCGCCGCAACCAAGCTGTGATCGACGCCTATCTGGGCGTGCGCCACTAACGGGATCATGGGATTCTTCCTGGAAGTCGTGCTCGGTGGGCTGATGGCCGGCGTCCTCTACTCGCTGGTGGCGCTCGGTTTTGTGCTGATCTTCAAAGCCTCCGGAGTATTCAACTTCGCGCAGGGCGCTATGGTCCTGTTCGCCGCCCTGACCCTGGTCCGTCTGATGGAGATCCTCAAGGAGACCTTCAGCCCATTCCTCATCGCGCTGCTGCTCACGATCGCCGTGATGATCGCGCTCGCCTGGGTGATCGAGCGACTGGTGTTGCGCCCGCTCGTGAATCAGCCCGGCATCAGCCTGTTCATGGCGACCTTGGGGATCTCTTACGTGCTGGACGGTTTCGGACAAGCAGTGTGGGGCAGCGACGTGTACGCGCTCGACGTCGGCATCCCCAAGCGGCCCATCGTATTGTTCGAGTCGATGGTACCGGGCGGCGTGCTGGTGCCGAGTGAAGACCTGGCCGCAGCGCTGATCGCCGGCCTCCTGGTGTTGGGTTTGGGCGTGTTCTTCCAGCGAACGCGCATCGGCCGTGCGCTGCGTGCGGTCGCCGATGACCACCAGGCGGCACAGTCGGTCGGCATTCCGCTGAACACCATCTGGGTGATCGTCTGGACCGTCGCAGGATTGGTTGCACTGGTGGCCGGGATCGTGTGGGGGTCCAAGCTCGGCGTGCAGTTCTCGCTTGGCCTGGTGGCGCTCAAGGCGTTGCCGGTGCTGATCCTGGGCGGCTTCGAATCGATCGTGGGCGCGGTTGTCGGCGGGCTGATCATTGGCGTCGGCGAGAAGGTGTCCGAGGTTTATCTCGGGCCGGCGGTCGGCGGGGGCATCGAGAACTGGTTTGCCTATGTGCTCGCGCTTCTGTTTCTGCTGGTACGACCCGAAGGGCTGTTCGGCGAGCGGCACATCGACCGAGTATGAGAGCGTAGCGCACGGATCACGAGTACGAACTACGATGCTCTACCGCGAAGCCGGGCAGTTCAAGACCACCTACGGCGCCGATCAGGCGGTGTTCCCGATCCGCCAGGATCAGCTCTTCATCGCACTGTGGCTCGCGGTCGGCTTCGTCCTGGTGCCTCTCGTTTCGAGCGAATACCTGCTGCGCGCGATTCTCATCCCTTTCCTGATCCTCGCGCTTGCCGCGCTCGGGCTCAATCTGCTGGTCGGCTATTGCGGCCAGCTTTCGCTCGGCACGGGCGGGTTCATGGCGGTGGGAGCCTACGCGGCATACAACCTATGTGTGCGGATTCCGGCGCTCAACCCGCTGGTTGCCTTCCTGCTGGCCGGCGGCGTGAGCACTCTGGTCGGCATCGCCTTCGGCATCCCCAGTCTGCGCATCAAGGGCTACTACCTGGCGGTCGCCACTCTGGCCGCGCAGTTTTTTCTGGACTGGGTGTTCAGCCGGGTCGCGTGGTTCAGCAACAACACCCCGTCGGGCTCCATTACCGCTCCGCCGGTCACGCTGTTCGAACTCACCTTCGACACCCCGGTCAAAAAATATTCGCTGTGCCTGTCGATCCTTGTGCTGTTCGCCGCGGTGGCCAAGAATCTCGTACGCGGGCGGATCGGCCGGGCGTGGATGGCCACGCGCGACATGGACGTTGCCGCCGAGATCATCGGTATCCGCCCGATGTACGCCAAGCTGTCCGCTTTCGCCGTGAGCTCCTTTTTCATCGGCGTGGCCGGAGGGTTGTGGGCTTTCGTCCACTTGGGCTCCTGGGAACCGCTCGCCTTCGACGTCAACCGCTCGTTCAGCATCCTGTTCATGGTGATCATCGGCGGGCTGGGTTCGATCCTGGGAAGCTTCCTCGGCGCTGCCTTCATCACGGTCCTGCCCCTGGTGCTGAATCAGCTGCCACAATGGCTCGGCATATCGATTTCGACGGCGATGATCTCGCACCTGGAAGCGATGATCTTCGGCTGCCTGATCGTGTTCTTTCTGATTGTGGAGCCGCTGGGATTGGCGCGGCTATGGCGCATCGGCAAAGAGAAGCTGCGCCTGTGGCCGTTCCCCTACTGAGTTGTTGAACCTGGGAGCAGCGGGCGGGCGCCCGCGCTAACATACATCAAAAGGAGGAGTCGTCATGCCAAAACTCTTCAATGCAGGAACGCTGTTCGTAGCCGCAGCCGTTGCGGGCGCGCTCATTAACGCGGATGCAGCGCTGGCTCAGGCCAACGAACAGTTCGTTCCTATGCTGGTCTACCGGAGCGGGCCATACGCGCCAAACGGGATACCGTTTGCCAACGGCTACGCCGACTATCTCACCTTGGTGAACGAACGCGACGGCGGCGTCAACGGCGTCAAGATCATGTTCGAGGAATGCGAAACCGGGTACGCGACCGATCGTGGCGTCGAGTGCTACGAGCGCTTGAAGAGCAAAGGTCCTACCGGCGCGGCCGCCTTCAGCCCGCTGTCCACCGGCATCACCTACGCGCTCACTGAGAAGGCATACACAGACAAGATTCCACTGATCACCATGGGCTATGGCCGCTCGGAATCGGTCGACGGCAGCGTGTTCCCGTGGAATTTTCCGCTGCTCGGCACGTATTGGGACGCGGCGGACATCTTGATTCAGCACGTGGGGCACCTCAACGGCGGTCTGGACAAGTTGAAGGGCAAGAAGATCGCGCTGGTCTATCACGATTCGCCTTACGGCAAAGAGCCGATCCCGCTGCTGCAGGAACGCGCGAAGCGTCTCGGTTTCGAGCTGATCACCATTCCGGTAACGCACCCGGGCGTGGAGCAGAAGGCGGCCTGGCTACAGGTTCGCCAGCTGCGCCCGGATTACGTTTTTCTGTGGGGCTGGGGCGTAATGAATTCAACTGCCATCAAAGAGGCAGTGGCAGTGAACTATCCGCGCGACCACATGTACGGCGTGTGGTGGGCGGGTGCGGAGCCCGATGTGCTGCCGGCCGGCGCGGATGCGAAGGGTTACAACGCGCTTGCTCTGCAGCATTCGGCGGGGCAGGGGCCGGTGCACGCCGACATCCTCAAGTACGTGTATGGCAAGGGCAAAGGCGCCGGGCAGAAGGAGGATGTCGGGCACGTCCTCTACAACCGCGGCTTGGTCAACGCCATGCTGCTGATCGAATCGATCCGCACGGCCCAGGGGAAATTCGGGAAGAAGCCGCTCACCGGCGAACAGGTGCGCTGGGGAATCGAGAACCTGTCCCTGGACCAGAAGCGCATCAGCCAGCTTGGTCTCGCGGGCATGCTTCAGCCGCTCAAGGTTTCGTGCAGCGACCACGAGGGCGCCCGCCATGCGCGGATTCACCAATGGGACGGCACCAAGTGGGTGTTCGTATCCGACTGGATCGAGGCGGACGAGACGGTGATTCGTCCGATGGTGGAGGAGGCCGCAGCCAAATACGCGAAGGACAAGAACCTCACGCGGCGCGACTGCAAGGTCGGGGCCTGAACGGGACCAGGGTCGACGTGGCCTGACGCCAGAGTCATGACTTCAGCCGCCCCAGGCCAGTCTGCGCGGCCCCTGCTGACGGTCAACAACATCGAGGTCATCTACGACCACGTGATCCTGGTGTTGAAGGGCGTGTCGCTCGAGGTGCGCGACGGAACCATCGTCGCGCTGCTCGGCGCCAACGGCGCGGGCAAATCGACGACGCTCAAGGCGATCTCCAATCTGCTGCGCGCCGAGCGCGGCGAGGTGACCAAAGGTTCGGTCGAGTTCGACGGCAAGCGCATCGATCAGCTGAACCCTTCGGAGGTCGTCAAGCGCGGCGGCGTCCAGGTGATGGAGGGGCGCCACTGCTTCGCCCACCTGACAGTGGAGGAAAACCTGCTCACGGGCGCGTTCACCCGGCGCGCGCGCCGCAGGGAGGTGGCGGCAGACCTAGAGAAGGTGTACGCCTATTTCCCGCGGCTCAAGCACCGCCGCACCAGTCAGGCCGGTTACACCTCGGGCGGAGAGCAACAGATGACCGCGGTCGGCCGCGCGCTCATGGCGCGGCCTCGCATGATCCTGCTGGACGAACCCTCGATGGGGCTCGCACCGCAGATCGTCGAGGAGATCTTCGAGATCGTGCGCAGCCTGAACCAGCGCGAGAAGGTGAGCTTCCTGCTGGCGGAGCAGAACACCAACGTGGCGCTGCATCACGCCGACTACGGCTACATTCTGGAAAACGGCCGCGTGGTGCTAGACGGGCCGGCCAAGGAGCTCACCAACAACGAAGACGTGAAGGAGTTCTACCTGGGCATCTCCAGCTCCGGCCGCAAGAGCTACCGCGATGCGAAGCACTATCGCCGGCGCAAGCGCTGGCTCGCCTAGACTTTCGCCGGTGCAAATGGGCAAATATTTCGATGATCTGGAAACGCGCAGCCCCGAGGTGCGGGAGCGCGCGCTGATGCGCGCGCTGCAGGAGCAGATCGCGAATGCCAAAAAGAACGCAGCCTACTTCGCCAAGCTGTTGAAGGGCGTGCACCCCCACGAGGTGGCCGATCGCGCGACGCTCGCGCGTCTGCCGCTCACACGCAAGTCGGACCTCATGCCGCTCCAGAAAGCCGATGTTCCGTTCGCCGGAATGACTGCGGTGCCGGTATCGCAGCTGGCGCGGGTGTTTGCGTCGCCCGGTCCAATTTTCGATCCACAGGGCGACAAGAAGGATTACTGGGGGTTTGCTCGAGCCCTGTACGCTGCCGGTTTTCGTGCCGGCGAGCTGGTGCACAACACCTTCTCGTACCACTTCACTCCCGCCGGCTTCATGCTGGACCTGGCAGCCCAGGCACTCGGCTGCCCGGTGTTCCCGGCCGGCGTGGGGCAGACCGAGCTGCAGGTCAGCACCATCGCCGAGCTGAGGCCCGCATGCTACGCCGGGACACCTTCGTTCCTGAAGATCATTCTCGAGAAGGCGGATGAAATGGGCAAGGACGTGAGCAGCGTGAAGAAAGCGGCGGTCGGTGGAGAGGCGTTCCTGCCGAGCGTGCGCGAGCTGCTGCGCAAGCGCGGCATCGAGGGTTTTCAGACGTACGGAACGGCGGATCTCGGCCTGATTGCCTACGAAACCGAAGCGCGCGAGGGCCTGGTGCTGGACGAGGGCGTGATCGTCGAGATCGTGCGCCCGGGGACCGGGGACCCGGTGGCGGAAGGCGAAGTGGGCGAGGTCGTGGTGACTACGCTCACGGCCGAATACCCTCTGATCCGCTTCGCGACCGGCGACCTGTCGGCGCTCTTGCCGGGCATGAGCCCCTGCGGCCGCACCAATGTGCGGATCAAGGGCTGGATGGGACGCGCGGATCAGACCACCAAGGTGAAAGGGATGTTCGTGCATCCTTCGCAGGTAAGCGAGGTGGTGAAGCGCCACCGCGAGATTCTGCGTGCACGCCTGACCGTCGCTCACGACGCGGACAAGAACGACGTCATGACCCTGCAGGTCGAGATCGACGGCAGCCCGGCCGAAGGTCTCGCAGCGCAGATTGCTGACACGCTGCGTGAAGTGTCCAAGCTGCGTGGCGACATCGCATTCAAGCTGCCCGCGACGCTTCCCAACGACGGCAAGGTGATCGAAGATCTGCGCAAGTACGACTGACACTGACCCCGGGTCGCGGGTGCGAACCGATCCAGGCGGCGCCCGCGCCTTTCTCTCGAGAGGCAATCGCGCATGAGCAACCGCATCAGCCGCTACCCGATACCCGAGCACGAACGGTTGCCGTTCGACATACGAGACCGCATGCTGCAGGTGCAGGAGAAGGCCGGGTTCATCCCGAACGTGTTCCTCACCTTGGCGCATCGGCCGGACGAATTCCGCGCTTTCTTCGCCTACCACGACGCACTGATGTTGCGCGAGTCGGGGTTGAGCAAAGCCGAGAAAGAGATGATCGTGGTTGCGACCAGCGCCGCGAACCGCTGTCCCTACTGCGTCATCGCCCATGGCGCTGTCTTGCGCATCTACGCCAAGAATCCCTACATCGCCGACCAGGTGGCGGTCGATCATCGCCACGCGGACCTCGCGCCACGTCAGCAGGCGATGCTCGACTTCGCCGTCAAGCTCGCCCGCGCACCGGAGACGATCACCGACCAGGACCGCGATCAGCTGCGCCTGCACGGGTTCAACGACGAGGACATCTGGGACATCGCCGCGATCACCGCTTTGTTTGCGCTGTCGAACCGCATGGCGCATGTCACTGGAATGCGCGCCAACGACGAGTTTTATCTGCTCGGCCGCGTCCCGCCGAAGAAGAGCTGAGGCACCGGGTTAACACGGCGTTCGCTGGTATACTTTTTGGTTCCGCGGCTGCATCACGAATGCAGGCGCGACTGCCACGATGCCCCCAAACGGGGCCAAGCTGAACAGAGGCCTAACCATGGACATGTCTCCGCTTCCGGATAACGATCCACAAGAGACGCAGGAGTGGCTGGATGCGTTGGACGGCGTGCTCGAATACGAGGGCGCGCAGCGCGCTCACTATCTGCTGGAACGGCTGATCGACAAGTCGCGGCGTTCCGGCGCCAACCTGCCCTACAGCGCCAACACCGCGTACATCAACACCATCCCGCCGGGGCAGGAAGAGCGCTCGCCGGGCAACCACGAGCTCGAGCACCGCCTCCGCTCCTACGTGCGCTGGAATGCGATGGCGATGGTCGTGCGCGCGAACAAGGTCTCCTCCGAGCTGGGCGGGCACATCGCCAGCTTCGCGTCCGCCGCCACTTTGTACGACGTGGGCTTCAACCATTTCTGGCGCGCGCCTGGCGATAAACACGGCGGAGACCTGGTGTTCATCCAGGGGCATTCGGCGCCAGGCATCTACGCACGCGCCTTCCTCGAGGGCCGGGTCAGCGCCGAGCAGCTGGACAACTTCCGCCAGGAGGTGGAGGGCAAAGGCTTACCGTCCTATCCCCACCCGTGGCTGATGCCGGATTTCTGGCAGTTTCCCACCGTGTCGATGGGACTCGGGCCGATCATGGCCATCTATCAGGCGCGCTTCATGAAGTATCTGCGCGACCGCGGCGTTCTCGATACCGAGGATCGCAAGGTGTGGGCGTTCATGGGGGACGGCGAGATGGACGAGCCGGAATCGCTCGGAGCCATCTCGCTGGCCGCGCGCGAGCGGCTGGATAACCTCATTTTCGTGGTGAATTGCAATCTGCAGCGGCTCGACGGGCCGGTGCGCGGCAACGGCAAGATCATCCAGGAGCTGGAGGCAGATTTTCGCGGTGCGGGCTGGAACGTGATCAAAGTCATCTGGGGCAGCTACTGGGACACGCTGCTCGCCAAGGACAAGAACGGCCTCCTGCTCAAACGCATGGAGGAGGCGGTCGACGGCGAATATCAGACGTTCAAGTCGAAGGACGGCGCCTACGTGCGCAAGCACTTCTTCGGCAAGTATCCGGAGCTGCTCGAGCTGGTGGCCAACATGTCGGACGACGATATCTGGCGGCTCAATCGCGGCGGTCACGATCCACACAAGGTCTATGCGGCGTACGCCGCGGCAGTCAAGCATCAGGGGCAGCCCACGGTGATCCTGGCCAAGACCATCAAGGGTTACGGGATGGGCGAGGCGGGCGAAGGGCAGATGATCACGCATCAACAGAAGAAGATGGGCACGATCTCCATCAAGGCCTTCCGCGACCGCTTCAACATTCCGGTGGCGGACGATCAGCTGGAAAAGATCCCGCTGTACAAGCCGGCGGACGACAGCCCCGAGATGCAGTACCTCAAGGAGCGCGTGCAGGCCATGGGCGGCTCGCTGCCTCAGCGCCGGCGTAAGGCGCAGTCCCTCGAGGTGCCCGATCTGTCGGCTTTCGATGCGCTGCTCAAGAGCAGCGAGGACCGCGAAATGTCCACCACGATGGCGTTCGTGCGCATCCTCAACACCATCATCCGGGACAAGAAAGTCGGCAAGTACGTGGTGCCGATCGTGCCGGACGAGTCTCGCACCTTCGGCATGGAAGGGATGTTCCGACAGCTCGGCATCTACTCCTCCGTCGGGCAGCTCTACAAGCCGGAAGACGCCGAGCAGCTCATGTACTACAAGGAGGACAAGAGCGGGCAGATTCTGCAGGAAGGGATCAACGAAGCCGGCGCGCTGTGTTCGTGGATCGCCGCTGGCACTGCTTACAGCACGCATGGGATCCCGATGATCCCGTTTTACATCTTCTACTCCATGTTCGGCTTCCAGCGCGTCGGCGACTTGATCTGGGCCGCCGGCGACAGCCGCACGCACGGCTTCCTGCTGGGCGGCACGTCCGGCCGCACGACGCTGAACGGCGAGGGATTGCAGCACGAGGACGGACACAGCCATCTGCTATCGTCCACTGTCCCCAACTGCATCTCGTACGATCCGACTTTCGCCTACGAGCTGGCGGTCATCGTCCAGGACGGGATGCGCCGTATGTACAAGGAGCAGCAGGACGTCTTCTACTACATCACGGTGATGAACGAGAACTATGCTCATCCTGCCATGCCCGCGGGTGCGCAGGCGGGCATTCTGAAGGGCATGTACCTGTTCTCGGAAGGCGCCGCGGAGGACAAGGCGCCGCGCGTGCAGCTCATGGGCAGCGGCACCATCCTGCGCGAAGTGATCGCCGCCGCGGATCTGCTCAAGAAGGACTTTGGCGTGCTGGCCGACATCTGGAGTTGCCCGAGCTTCACCGAGCTGCGCCGCGAAGGCATGCAGATAGAGCGCTGGAACCTGCTGCACCCGGAGCAGCCGCAGGGCAAATCCTACGTCGAGCTGTGCCTGGAAGGGCGCCGCGGACCGGCGGTCGCTGCCACAGACTACATGCGGACTTTCGCCGACCAGATCCGGCCTTTCGTGAAGCGGACCTATCGAGTGCTCGGCACGGACGGCTACGGACGCTCCGACTACCGCAAGCAGCTGCGCAAGTTCTTCGAGGTGGATCGCTACTACATCGCATTGGCCGCGCTGAAGGCACTGGCCGACGACGGCGGCGTGCCCGCGACTACGGTCGCGCGCGCGATCGCGAAGTACGGCATCGATCCCAATAAGCCGTACCCGCCGTCGGTGTGACGGGCCAAGCCCCCCGCACGCTGCAACAACGAGGAGAGAACCTTGGCCGCTATGAGAGAAGTCGTCGTGCCAGACATCGGTGACTTCAAGGATGTGCCTGTGATCGAGGTGCTGGTAAAGCCCGGCGACAGCGTGAAGGCCGAGGACTCGCTGGTCACGCTCGAGAGCGACAAGGCCACCATGGAGGTGCCCGCGCCGTTCAGCGGCGTGGTCAAGGAGATGAAAGTCAAGGTGGGCGACAAGGTCTCACAGGGAGTCGCGATCCTGACCCTCGAGGCGGACGGCGCGGTGCAGCCGGCAGCACCCAAGCCTGCCGCGACTGCACCGGCTCCGGCCGCGCGCGCGACGCCCCCGCCAGCGCCGCCGGCACAGCAGCCGGCCGGGGTCGCTGCACCAACGGTTGGTCCGTCGCCAGCGTTGGCGCCGGTCGACGAGGCTGGTTTTGCGCATACACATGCGAGCCCCGGCGTGCGCCGCTTCGCGCGCGAGCTCGGGGTCGATCTGACCAGGGTCAAAGGCTCGGGTCCGAAGGGGCGCATCCTGAAAGATGACGTGCAGGGCTACGTCAAGTCGAGCTTGAGCCGGCCTGCCGCTGCGCCTGCCGGCGGAGGGCTTTCCGTGCTCCCGCTGCCAGTGGTGGATTTCGCCAAGTTCGGCGCCACTGAGCTGAAGCCGCTTTCGCGCATCAAGAAAATCTCGGGCGCCAACCTGCACCGCAACTGGGTGACGATTCCGCACATCACGCAGAACGACGAAGCCGACATCACCGAGTTGGAAGCGTTCCGCAGGCAGATGGCCGAGGAAGGTCAGAAGCAGGGCGTTCGGGTCACCCTGCTCGCGTTCCTGATCAAAGCAGCGGTGGCGGCGCTCAAGCAATTTCCGCAGTTCAACGCCTCCCTGTCGCCCGATGGCGAGAGCCTGGTGCTCAAGCGCTATTACAACATCGGGGTGGCAGTGGACACTCCCAACGGTCTGGTGGTACCGGTGATTCGGGAGTGCGACAGGAAAGGCGTGATGCAGCTCGCCAAGGAGTTGGGCGAAGTGAGCGCCAGGGCACGCGCGGGCAAGCTCTCACCGGCGGACATGCAAGGCGGCTGCTTCTCGATCTCCAGCCTGGGCGGCATCGGAGGCCTCAATTTCACACCGATCATCAATGCACCCGAAGTGGCGATCCTCGGAGTGTCGCGCTCGGTCATGAAGCCGTCATACCGGGACGGCCAGTTCGTGCCGCGGCTGATGCTGCCGCTGTCGCTGTCCTACGACCACCGCGTCATCGACGGCGCCGAAGGCGCGCGTTTCATCACTTACTTGAACGCCGTGCTGAGCGACATTCGACGGCTGGTGTTGTGAGACGCTGAGCCGCCCAGGCCTCTGGCGATCGAGCTTTGGCCACCTTGCCCGGCCCCGTCGGCATCTTGGGCGGCACCTTCGACCCGGTCCACTATGCGCACTTGCGCCTGGCGGAAGAGGTGGCCGACGCCTTGGATCTCGCCCAGGTCCGCTTCGTCCCCGCCAGCATCCCGCCGCATCGGGCAAGTCCGCAGGTGAGCGCCACTCACCGCGCCGACATGGTTCGCCTCGCCTGCGCCGACAACGCGCGATTCGCGCTGGACGACCGCGAGTGTCGTCGCGCCGGCCCGAGCTACACGGTCGACACGCTCCTCGAACTGCGCGCGGAACTGGGCTCTGCATGCTCGCTGTGCCTCTTGATGGGCCTGGACGCTTTCCTGGGCCTGACGACTTGGTCGCGCTGGGAACGGTTGTTCGAGCTGGCCCACATCGTGATCGCTCACCGCCCTGGCTTTGCCCTGGATCCTGCCGCTGTGCCTGCCGCGCTGGCGCGCGAGCTGGACGCGCGCCGGGCCCAGTCGACGCGCGAGCTGCGGCAATCCTGGGCTGGACTGGTGTGGTTGCAGGCCATCACACCGCTCGACATCTCGGCCACCGCGATCCGAGAAGCAATCCGGGAGCGACGCAGTCCCCGCTATTTGCTTCCCGACTCCGTTCTCGATTATATTCATCGCAGCTCCCTATATAAGGACCTGGATGCAGGCTGAGCAGATCAGGCTGGTCACCGTGGAGGCGCTGGAGGCGATCAAGGCGCGCGACGTGGTGGTGCTGGATACGCGCAAGCTGACGTCGATGTTCGACTACATGATCGTGGCGAGCGCGGACTCGACGCGACAAACCAAGGCCCTGGCCCGCAACATCGAAGACCAGATCAAGCTGAGCGGCGGCAAGGTGCTCGGCATCGAAGGAGAGCAGGTGGGGGAGTGGGTGCTGGTGGACCTGGGAAGTGTGATCGTCCACATCATGCAGCCGGCGGTTCGCGATTATTACAAGCTGGAGCAGCTGTGGGGTGGCGAGCCTGAGCGCCGTACTGCGACGCCGCGCCGTGGCAAGGACCTCCTGGCTGCCGACGCAGGCAGCGGCTCCGTCCGCCTGTAGCCGCGCCTGCGGCCCCCGTTCCCTCCGCCTCGCGCGAGCTTCAACCGGGCATGAAGTTCATCGTGTGCGCCGTCGGGCATCGCATGCCGGCATGGGTCGATGCGGCATTTGGCGACTATGTCCGGCGCCTGCCGCGGGAACTTCCCATCGATCTGATTGAGGTTCGACCGCCGCCGCGTCCATTGAAGAAGGCCAGTGCGGCGCAGATCGCCAGGACTATGGCGGCGGAGGCCGGGCGGATCCGTGCTGCACTGCCCGCAGGCTGCACCATGGTCGCGTTGGACGAGAAGGGAAAATCCTTCACCAGCGTACAGTTTGCGCAGCGCCTCGAGCGGTGGCGGCGCGAGGCGCGCGACGTCGCCTTCGTGATCGGCGGTGCCGATGGTCTTGACCCGGAGCTCAAGCGCCACGCCTCCCTGCTCCTGTCCCTCTCATCGCTCACCCTGCCGCACCGGCTGGTGCGCGTGTTGCTTGCCGAGCAGTTGTATCGCGGCGTTTCGCTCCTGCACAATCATCCTTACCACAGAGAATAAGCCGTGCACCCGCTTGCTCGCCACATCTACCTCGCCTCGCGCAGCTCGCGGCGGCGCGAACTGCTGAAGCAGATCGGGGTGAGCTTCGAGGTGCTGCTGCTGCGCGAGGGCCCTCAGCGCGCGGCAGATTTCGACGAAACGCCGCTGGCCGGGGAAGCGCCCGGCGACTATGTCGTGCGCGTCGCGGGCGCCAAGGCCGAGGCCGGCTGGGCGCGCCTCGGTCAGCGTCGGCTGATGCGCTTCCCTGTGCTGTCGGCCGACACCACCGTTGCGCTGGACGGAAAGATTCTGAGCAAACCAGCCGATCGAGAGGAGGCAACGGCGTTTCTACGCGAGCTGTCCGGCAAGGCCCACCAGGTACACAGCGCAGTCGCGGTCAAGTTCGACCACCGGCTCGAAATCGCTCTGTCCACCACCGAGGTCGCGTTCCGCGAGCTCGACGAGCAGGAGATACGCCAGTACGTGGTGAGCGGCGAGCCGCAGGACAAGGCCGGCGCCTATGCCATCCAGGGCCGCGCGGCGGTCTTCGTGCGTTCCATCTCGGGCAGCTACTCGGGGGTCATGGGGCTGCCGCTGTATGAGACCAGCCAGCTGCTAGCCAAATTCGGCCATCCCACCCTGTGACGCGCCGATGCGGCGATGAACGAAGAGATTCTCATCAACGTCACGCCGCAGGAGACCCGGGTGGCGGTCATCCAGCAAGGGGCTGCGCAGGAGCTGCACGTGGAGCGCACGACCGGGCGCGGCCTGGTCGGAAATATCTATCTCGGCGTGGTAGGCAGGGTGCTGCCAGGAATGCAGTCCGCGTTCATCCAGATCGGACTGGACCGTGCCGCCTTCCTGCACGTGGCCGACATCTGGGAGCATCGGCAGAACGGCGACCAGCCAAAGCCGATCGAAAAACTCCTGCACGAAGGCCAGAAACTGCTGGTGCAGGTGATCAAAGACCCGATAGGCAGCAAAGGGGCGCGGTTGTCTACGCAGGTCAGCATCGCCGGACGCCTGCTCGTCTACTTGCCACAGGAGTTTCATATCGGGATCTCCCAGCGGATCGAGGACGAAGCCGAGCGCGCCTTGTTGCGCGAACGGCTGCAGCTGCTGCTGCCGGCGGAGGCCAAGGGCGGGTTCATCATCCGCACCATGGCCGAGACGGCCACCGACAAAGAGATGCTCTCGGACATCGAGTACCTGCGACGGATCTGGGCCGGGATCCAGGACAGGGCGCAAAGCGCAAGCGCACCGGCTCTGCTGTACCAGGACTTGAACCTGAGCCTGCGGGCGCTGCGCGACATCGCCAACGATGAAACCCGCCGCATCCTGGTCGATTCGCGCGAGACCTGCCAGAAGCTGCACGCCTTCGCGCAGGACTACACGCTCAACTTCCTGGAGCGCATCGAGCTGTATTCGGGCGAGCGCCCCCTCTTCGACCTGTACGGCATCGAGGACGAAATCGAGCGCGCGCTGGCGCGCAGGGTGCCGCTCAAATCCGGCGGCTATCTCATCATCGATCAGACCGAGGCACTCACCACGATCGACGTCAATACCGGCGGCTTCGTCGGCGGGCGCAGCTTCGACGACACCATCTTCAAGACCAACCTGGAAGCGGCCCACGTGATCGCCCGCCAGCTGCGGCTGCGCAACCTGGGCGGCATCATCATCGTCGACTTCATCGACATGGAAAACGACTCACACCGCGAGTCGGTGCTGACCGAATTCAAGAAAGCGCTGTCGCTGGACCGCACTCGCGTCACCGTCAGCGGCTTCACTTCGCTCGGTCTGGTGGAGATGACGCGCAAGCGCACACGAGAAAGCCTCGCACATACCCTGTGCGAGCCCTGTCCCATGTGCCAGGGGCGGGGTGAAGTGAAGACCGCGCAGACCGTCTGCTACGAGATCCTGCGCGAGATCCTGCGCGAGGCCCGGCAGTTCGATGCGCGCGAGTTCCGCTTGCTGGCGTCCCAGAATGTCATCGACCTGTTCCTCGATGAAGAATCCCAGTCGTTGGCCATGCTGGGCGACTTCATCGGCAAGCCGATCTCGCTGCAGGTCGAGAGCATCTACAGCCAGGAGCAGTACGACATCGTGCTGATGTAATCAAATCGAACCGCGGAGACGCAGACAACGCGGAGAAAAAGCGAACGAGCGACCCGGCTCGCCGTCCCTCCGCATCTACACGGGTAGTCGGTTTAGGCGGCTTTGGCGCGTGCGGCGCGCTGGCGCTCGGCGGTGCCGAGAACCTTGTACTTGGTGCGCAGCAGATCTTCCACTTGCTTGCCGAGCGCCATCTTCTGCATCTCCAGCTGATGCAGACGTTCCTGCAGGCTGGACAGGTCCCCGGACAGTTTCTTCAGATTCTCCACCCGACGCTCGAGCAGCGTCTGGTGCTCTTTGAGCTGACCCGAGATGGGCGTGAGCGCGCTCTTGAGCCAGCCGTCCAGGTCGCGGCGCACGAACTGGAACACGGTACGCGCCTCGGTTACAAGCCCGTTGTAGAACCGCTTCACGAGGAAGTGCTTCTCGGTCATCACGTTGACTGGATCGCGGCAAAAACGCTCGGTGCTCTGCTTCAAACCCTTCATGTTGAGGATGTGCTTTTCCAGGTTGAGCGGCGGCGGCGTCAGGTTTACGAAGCCGTACTGCTCCTGGAATTCCTGGTACACCTTGTCCACGAAGGCGCGCGTCTCGGAAGCGAAGCTCAGGATCTTGTCCGCCTGGCGCGAGAAGGACTCGAACAGCGAATTCATGCTGCGCCACAGACCGGCGGTGGTCCAGCTGCCCTCGATGTCCTTGGCACTCTTGGCGAAGATCTCGTCGATGTGCTCCTCGTCGAGGTTGGCCATCAACGCGTGCCCTTGTTTGAGCACGGTGCCGTACGAATTCTTGAAGGTCTCCGTGTGCTGCAGATACACCGCACGATCGCGTTCCAGCCGCGCCAGCATGGTCTTCGCGAGCTCGCGATTCTTGCCGGACAGCTTGGATAGTTCCTGCAGCTCTGCCTGGGTCGCCGTGAGCTGTGCCATCACGCTCTGCAGCGAGCCTTCGACCATCGTACCCATTTCCTTCACCACGGCGGAGCGAAGGATCTCCTGCTTGGCCGGCACGATCTCGTTGGCCAAAAGCTCTTCGAGGTCACGGATGCCGCTGCGCTCCAGCATGGCCTGGTCCGAGCGGATGCGCGCCAGCAGCGCCTTCTGCGCGGACAGCGCGATGACATGGTCGCGGGGCAGTTCCAGCAGCCGGCAGGTCTCATCGATCTGCCGTCCGACCGAGGCGTCGATCTCGACCGCACTCTTGAGGTCGTCCCACAGCAGATCGATCTTGTTCAGGACCGCGATGCGCCGCGTCTGATAGGTCTGCACATAGCGCTGCCAGATCTCGAGATCCGATTTCGTCACGCCCGTATCGGTTGCGAGCAGAAACAAGATAGCGTGGGCGCTCGGGATCATCTTGAGCGTCAGCTCCGGCTCGGTGCCGAGCGCATTCAGGCCCGGCGTGTCGAGAATCACCAGTCCGCTCTTCAGCAGCGGATGCGGGTAGTTGATCATGGCGTGCCGCCAGGCCGGTATTTCGACCCGGCTGCCCTTGGTCACGACAGTGGTGGTGATGAAATCCTTCTGGTCCAGCAGCCCGAGCGCCGAGGCTTCGTCGACCTTCACCGTTTTGGTCTCTGCCAGACTCGCCATGGCTTTCGCCATGTCGTCTTGCGACTGGAGGTTAAGCTTGATCTTGACCCATTCGACGGGATGCTGCTTGAGCGAAGCGATGCTGTCTTCGCGCTTCCGCGTCTCGATCGGCAGGAGTCGCACGTACGGCTCTTCCGCCGCGTCGTAGAAGATCTCCGTCGGGCACATGGTGGTGCGACCCACGTCGGAAGGCAGCAGGCGCTGCTTGAAGTCAGCGAAGAACATGGCGTTGATCAGCTCGGTCTTGCCGCGCGAGTACTCGGCCAGGAACGCAAGCACCAAGCGATCGTTGCGCAGGCTTTCGAGCAGGTCGTAGATGCGCAGGCTGCGCTGGATGTCGACGTGGCCATGCTGATCCAGCCATTGCTGGTAGGCCTCTATGCCGCCGCGGATGTCCTCTCGCCAGCGCTGGTAGCCGGCGATCTGACTTTCCAGCTGGTTGCTCATGTCGTCTTGTCCCAGTCCCGTATGAGCCGCATGGCGGTCTCGCCCGGAGCAAACACCTCGATGCTCTTGCTCCGCCCCCGGTTCCCTCGCGCAATGCTCACCCGACTGGCTGGCACGTCCAGGTTTTTTCTCAGAAATTCAATAAGAAGCGCGTTCGCCCGGCCTTCGACTGCGGGCGCTGCCACCCGCACTTTCAGGCTCCCCTCACGCGTTCCGGCGAACTCGGTCGTGCGGGCATTGGGCTGAACGCGAACGCTGATGCAAAGAACGTTCCTATCGGCGTCGAATCGATACCAGGGCGCAGGAACCCGGGTTCCAGCGTCAGGCACCGGCGCGGACCGCAGACTCGAGCCAAGCGATCCCCAAGAGGCAGAGCCAGCACGTTACCACAACGAAAAGCGGGGACAGATCCACATTGCCGACCGGCGGGACCCGCTTCTGAAATACGCGGAGAAAAGGGCGCACGAGAATTTTGAGCACAGGCATCGCCGGGCTGAACGGGCTGACGAAGCTCAGCAGCGCCTGCACGATAACCGCCACCATTACGATCAGCAGAGCGCGCTTCAGCACCTGCACCGCCGCCAAGAAGCCGATGAGCACCAGGCTCGCTCCAACGGAGGGTCCGAGACTGGCGCCGATCAGCATGTAGATCGCCAGGATCAGCACCACCTCGGTCAACCAGGCCAACACGAGCGTGGCGAGATCGAGACCCCAAAGACCGGGGATGATGCGGCGAGCGGGCAATACGATCCAGTCGGTCAGAGCAGCCAGGAAATATGACAGCGGATTGCGGGCGGGCGCGCGCAGCCACTGCAGGAAGAAGCGCAGCAACAGGGCGATGGAAAACAGCCCGAGGAAGGTCTGGAGGAGGAACTGCAGCGCCTCGATGAACATGAAGGCCAGGGATCAGTCTTGCCCGAGCTCGTCGCCGAGCTCTCGGGAGCGCTGGGCGGCCTCGCGGACCGCCTCCACGACCAGTGCCTTGACCCGGCCGCGCTCCATGCTCTCCAGCGCGCGTTCGGTGGTGCCGCCCTTCGAGGTCACCCGCGCCCGCAGCAGAGCCGGCTCTTCGCCGCTATCACGCGCCAGCCGGGTGGCGCCGTGGAACGTCTCGAGGCTCAGCAGGCGTGCCTGCGCCGCCGATAAACCCAGGTCGCGGCCCGCTTGCTCGATCGCCTCGATGAAGTAGAACACGTAGGCCGGGCCGCTGCCGGACACCGCCGTCACCACGTCCATCAGCTCCTCGCGCTCCACCCAGAGCGTCGCACCGACCGTGCCCAGGATCTGCTCGGCGATACGGCGCTCTGCGTCGCTCACCGTGGTTGCGGCGTACAGCGCCGACACGCCCGCAAGAACCAGGGCGGGAGTATTCGGCATCACTCGCACGAGACGTGCATAGCCGCCGAGCCAGCGCGAAAGATCTGCGCTGCGGATTCCGGCTGCGATGCTGATGACCAGCTGCGATGCAAGGAAAGACCGCAAAGCTTCTGCGGCCGCACGCAGCTGCTGTGGTTTGACCGCCAGCACGATTACATCGGTCCCTGCGATTTCGCCGTCGATGGCGGCAGAGCTCGACACGCCGAAATGACTGAGCAGGCGCGCGCGCGCACGTGCTTCCACTTCCACCGCGCTGATGTCCGCCGCCGCGTAACCCTTTTGCAGCAGGCCGCCGATCAGCGCACTCGCCATGTTTCCGCCGCCGACAAATGCGATCTTCATGTGGCGAGGCGAGGCGGCGTAGATCCTTGGCTCCGCGGCATTGCGCCCGTTCGAGCGCGCATCAGCGCTGGCCCGCTTCGATCAGCTTCTTGAGGTTATCCAAGCCGGCGCGGTACGCCCCGTTGATCATCTCCACGACTTCCTCGTCCGTCTTGCCACTGCCGGGCTTGTTATCGAACTTGCCTTGCCAGATCACTTTGGTCATCCCGCCCTTGCTTTTCTTCACGCTGAGCGTGGACACGTAATGCGTAATAGGGAACGGCGAGTCGCCCACGATGCGATAGCGGAAATACATTCTGTCGTCATCGAACTTCAGCAGCTCCTCGTCGAAGCTGGCCCCGTCCTCTGCCAGCGTGAGCGTGCGCACCGCACCTTTCATGTTGTTCCTGCCCGACTTGATTACGTCCGCCTTGAACGCCGGGTGCCACTTGTCCAAGCCGTCGAAGTTTTTGACTGCCGACCAGACCGCCTGCGGGGTGGCCTTGATCTCGACCGACTGTTGAGCGATGTCGGCACGCGCTGCAAGCGGCGCGGCCAGCGCGACTGTCATTACCAGAGCTAGTACTAGACGCATGCGAACCTCTGTCGGTGGTTGGGGTACGACGGGCCGGGCAATGACAAGCGGCAAGGCGGAGTATAAGCAGTTAGCGGACGCTGTGTCTGCACGTCAGGCCCGATCGCCGAAAATCGCTCTGCCAACGCGCACCATGGTCGCGCCTTCCTCGACCGCAACTTCCAGATCGTCCGACATCCCCATGGACAACGTGTCTAGGGCGAAGCCTGCTGTGGCAAGCTCATCGCGCAATCTGCGCAGCACCCCGAACTGCTGTCGCAAGATGTGAACGTCCGCGGTCGGCTCCGGGACGGTCATCAACCCGCGCAGGCACAGCCGCGGGAGGCCGGCAACCCTTTGTGCCAGTTCGGCAGTGGCGGAAGGCGCGACTCCGCTCTTGCTGGCCTCCCCGCTGACATTGACCTGGATGCATACCTGCAGCGGCTCGAGCTCGAGCGGCCTCTGCTCGCCGAGGCGTTGTGCCACGCTCCATCGGTCGACGCTCTGTGCCCAATGGAAATGCTGCGCGATGATCTTCGTCTTGTTGCTTTGAATCGGCCCGATGAAATGCCACTCTACAACCGGAAGCGGCGCGCACAGGTCGCCCGCCCTCTCCTGCTCCCGCTGCAGCAGCGCGTTCACGGCGGCCATCTTGGCCACCCCCTCCTGCGCATAGTTTTCACCGAACGCGCTTTGGGCGCAGGCCACGGCCTGCGCGACCAGCTCGGCTGGGAATGTCTTGCTGACCGCGATCAATCGAACGCTCGCAGGATCCCGGCCAGCCGAATGAGCGGAGCGGGCGATGCGAGCGCGGACTGCAGCCAGTCCCGCCTGTATCGTCGACATTCCCGGGTCCATCGCCTCGCCGAGCAAGGGGGCAATCTCCGGGCCGGACCGCGTCATTTGAGGACGCCACACACGGAACCGTCCCTGGTGGGCGACGGCGGCAAATGGGCATAAGATTTGCCTGTCACCTGAGCCCGCCGCATGCGGCGCCGCCGGTCACCGTCGAGAAATTATATATGGACATTTCCGAGCTGCTCGCCTTCGTCGTCAAGAACAAGGCTTCCGACCTGCACCTGTCCTCTGGCCTGCCGCCGATGATCCGCGTCAACGGCGACGTCCGGCGCATCAACTTGCCGCCGATGGAACACAAGGACGTGCACGCCATGGTGTACGACATCATGAGCGACGCGCAACGCAAGCACTACGAAGAGAACCTGGAGTGCGACTTCTCGTTCGCCATCCCGAACCTGGCGCGCTTCCGCGTCAACGCCTTCGTCCAGAACCGCGGCGCGGGTGCGGTGATGCGGACCATCCCGTCCAAGGTAGTCAATCTCGAGGAGCTGAAGGCGCCGGCGATCTTCAAGGAGATCGCGGATCAACCCCGCGGGATCGTGCTGGTCACCGGACCGACCGGTTCAGGCAAGTCCACGACTTTGGCCGCGATGATCAATCACATCAACGAGAACGAATTCGGCCATATCCTCACCGTGGAGGACCCGATCGAATTCGTGCACGAGAGCAAGAAGTGCCTGATCAACCAGCGCGAGGTGGGGCCGCACACGCTGAGCTTCGCCAACGCTCTCAGGTCGGCTCTGCGCGAAGACCCTGACATCATCCTGGTGGGCGAGATGCGAGATCTGGAGACCATCCGGCTCGCGCTGACCGCGGCCGAAACCGGTCACCTGGTGTTCGGAACCCTGCATACGAGCTCGGCAGCCAAGACCATCGACCGTATCATCGACGTGTTCCCGGCGGCAGAAAAGGAAATGACGCGCGCCATGCTGTCGGAGTCCCTCCGAGCCGTCATATCGCAGACCCTGCTCAAGACCAAGGACGGCACGGGTCGCCTGGCGGCGCATGAAATCATGATCGGCACACCGGCTATTCGCAATCTGATCCGGGAAAACAAGGTGGCGCAGATGTACTCGGCCATTCAAACGGGGCAGCAGTACGGAATGCAAACGCTCGACCAGAATCTGCAAGAGCTCGTGCGTCGCAACGTGGTTTCCCCGGCCGAGGCGCGCGTGAAGGCGGCAAACAAGGACCTGTTCCCCGGTTGACGGAGCGGCACCCGCGCGCTCGACCTCACCCTTGTAGGACTTGGACATATGGAACGGGACCAGGCAATCAAATTCGTGCATGAGCTGCTGCGCGTGATGATCAGCAAGAAGGCGTCCGACCTCTTCGTCACCGCCGGCTTTCCTCCCGCCTTCAAGGTGGACGGCAAGATGACCCCGGTGTCGAACCAGAGCCTCACGCCTACGCACACCATGGAGCTGGCCCGCGCCATCATGAACGACAAGCAGGCGCAGGAGTTCGAAGCCACCAAGGAGTGCAACTTCGCCATCAACCCGCCCGGCATCGGCCGGTTCCGCGTGAACGCGTTCGTGCAGCAGGCGCGCGTCGGCATCGTGCTCCGGACCATCACGACCACCATACCGCGCATGGAGGACCTGGGGCTGCCCGAGATCCTCAAGGATGTCTGCATGACCAAGCGCGGCCTGGTGATCGTGGTGGGCGCAACCGGCTCGGGCAAGTCGACCTCGCTGGCGGCAATGCTGGGGTACCGCAACGAAAACAGTTACGGTCACATTATCACTATCGAGGACCCGATCGAGTACGTGCACGAGCACAAGAACTGCCTCATCACCCAGCGCGAGGTAGGCGTCGACACGGAGTCGTGGGAGATGGCGCTAAAGAATACTCTGCGCCAGGCACCGGACGTGATCCTGATCGGCGAGATCCGCGAACGCAGCACGATGGATCATGCGATCGCGTTCGCGGAAACCGGACACCTGTGCCTCGGCACCTTGCACGCGAACAGCTCGAATCAGGCGCTGGATCGCATCATCAACTTCTTCCCTGAAGAGCGCCGCGCGCAGCTGCTGATGGATCTGTCGCTAAACCTGAAGGCGATGATCTCGCAGCGCCTGATCCCGAAGCGGGACGGCCCCGGCCGCGTCGCCGCGATCGAGATCATGCTCAACACGCCGCTCATATCGGACCTGATCTTCAAGGGCGAGGTGCACGAGCTCAAGGAGATCATGCGCAAATCGCGCGAGCTTGGCATGCAGACGTTCGATCAGGCCTTGTTCGAGCTCTATGAAGGCGGACTGATCAGCTACGAAGATGCAATGCGCAACGCTGACTCCATGAACGAGCTGCGCCTCGCGATCAAACTGCACGGACACGAAGCCAAGGAGCGCGACGTCATGTCCGGGCTGGATCACCTGAATATCGTATAGCCGAGCGAACAGGCAGAGCAGACGCGCGGGCTGCGCAGGTGGCTGCTCATCTGCTCACGCTGCCTCTCCCCGCACGGGGCGCCGCGCGCTGCCGGCGACGATCTCAAACCCGTAAAGGCGACATTCGAGCGCGCCGTTGTACAGCGGTATGCGCCGCGCGGGTCTGAGCCCGATCAGCTTCGGCAGGCGCAAGTCGCCGGTGAAGATCCATACCGTCCATCCCGTGTATCTGGCTTTGAGCGCATCGCCCAGCTTGGGATAGAACGCTGCCAGGTCCCGCTGTTCTCCGAGACGCACCCCGTAGGGTGGATTGGTCACGATCACTCCGGACGGCGCCGGTGCAGGCAACTCGAGGATGTTGGCTTGCTTGAGCTGTACCGCGTCGCCTAGTTCCGCCGCGGCGAGGTTCGCACGCGCCAGCTTGAGTTGCTCGCCGTACAGGTCCGCGCCAAACACGGAGAGTGGATGGGGCGCGAGGTGTCTGCTGCGCGCCTCTTCCTGCGCTGATGCCCACAACCGGGCGTCAAACCCGCTCAGGTGCTCGAACGCGAAGCTGCGGTGGCCGCCTGGCGGCGCCCTCAGCGCCAGCATGGCCGCTTCCACCAGGATAGTGCCGCTGCCGCACATCGGATCGAGCAGCGGGACCCCAGGCTGCCAGCCGCTCAATGCGAGCAGACCGGCAGCCAGGTTTTCGCGCAGCGGGGCCTGCCCGCCTTGAGCACGCCATCCACGCTTGAACAGCGGCTCCCCCGAAGTATCGAGGTAGAGGACAAAGCGCTCGGCTTCGAAGAACGCATGGATGCGCACGTCGGGCTCGCTCGTGTTGACGCTGGGACGAATCCCCGCATCCGCCCGGAACCTATCGCATACCGCGTCCTTGATGCGAAGCGTGATGAACTCAAGGCTCCTGAGGGGACTTGCGACGGCTGAGACGTTGACGCGGATGGTGAGCCGGGGATCGAACAGCTCGCCCCACGGCAGCTCCGCGGCGTGACGGTAGACGTCCTCTTCGCCTCGATACCGCCACTCGCCTACCCGCCACAGAATGCGGCTGGCGATGCGGCTTTCCAGGTTGGCGCGGTAGCATAGCCGCAGATCGCCGGAGAACCCCACGCCGCCATCCACGGCTTCGAGCTGCTCAGCCCCGAGACCGGACAGCTCGGCGCGCAGCGCCGCCTCCAGACCGCGTGGACAAGGCGCGAAAAAGTGCGTTGGGGAGGAACGCAGGGTGTGCACGGGATGAAAAAGGGGCGAGTCCCGCTGGTGCGAAGGACCGCTAGCGCGCAGCCAGCGGCAGGAACACCTCGAACTCGAGCTTCCTGCGGTGGTTGCGGTACTTGGTGAGGCTGGCGATACGGGCCTGCAGCCGATTGCCGCGGTCCATCTGCCGCGCGATCGCCTCATTCTCCGCGCGTGGGATATAGCCGAGCTGATGTCCGTTCCACTCAACGCGCACCGCGTTGCTGTCGTACGGATTCGCGGGTTCGCGCACCAGCGTCAACGCATCGCCAACTCTCATCTCGTCCCATACCGCTTTCGCGTCGTGATAGCGGAGACCGGCCGTGAGCGAGATCTGCACCACGATCTCGCTCGAGGCGCTATCCGGCGCGCCGCCTACGGCTGGCGTCAACAGGGCCGCGAGTATCGCCGCCCACGCAGCCGCGCCGAGTCGCGAGGGCATGGTTCAGAACGGCTTGAGCACCGCCAGCAGCACGGCGCCAAGCAGGATCAATACGGGGAGCTCGTTAAACCACCGGTACCAGATATGCCCGTGCCGGTTGCGATCATGCGCGAAGTCCCGCATCAACTTCCCGCAGTACAGGTGATAGGCGACCAGCAAGAGGACCAGCGCAAGCTTGACGTACAGCCACCCGCCCCAGGGTCCGTATCCAAGCCACAGGCTGAGGCCAAAACCAATCGTCAGTGCTCCCGCGGGGGTCATGATTCCGTAGTACAGCTTGCGCTCCATGAGCTTGAAGCGATCGATGCCAGGCGCGTCCATGGTCTGGGCATGGTAGACGAACAGGCGCGGCAGATAGAACAGCCCGGCAAACCAGGCGACCATGAAAATGAGGTGTAGTGCCTTCAACCAGAGCTTCAGCATGGCCGCTCTCGCTTCAAGTGAGAAGCCGTCGGCGCGTGAGAACCAGCGCAAGGTAAAAGGCGATAACGGCGTAGGTGGCCAACACGGCCACATGCAGCCAGGGCCACACCGGCGCTCGCCCGGTCACGAGCGGGCGCACCAGGTCAATGGCGTGCGTCAAGGGCAGCACAGCGGACACGCTTTGCAGCAGCGGCGGCAGCTGAGCGACCGGAAAGAACACGCCGCATAGCAGCACCATGGGAGTGATCACGAGCGTGAAGTAGTACATGAAGAAATCGTAGCTCGGAGCGAGAGCCGTCATGACCAGACCAAGCGAGCCGAAAGCGAGGCCGATCAGCACGGTGAGCGGAATGATCCACAGCGTCAGCGGCGAGCGCGACAATCCGAGTACCCAGATGATGACCAGGATCGCCAGGCCGGATAGCACACTCTTGCTCGCTGCCCACAGCGCCTCCGCGAGAACGATGTCATCCAGGCTCATGGGCGTGTTGAGGATCGCATCCCAGGTCTTCTGTACGTGCAAACGGGAGAAAGCCGAATATAGCGCCTCGAAAGTGGCGCTGTTCATCGTGCTGTAGCACACCGTCCCGGCAGCCAGGAACGTGATGTATGGGATGCCGTTCACCTCGGGCAGCAGGCTCCCCAACCCGAACCCGAGCCCCAGCATGTAGAACATCGGGTCGGCGAGGTTGCCGAGCATGGACGAAACAGCGAGCTTGCGCCAGACTAGGAAATTGCGCCTCCAGATCTGAACGAAACGGGGACTGACTCGCGGCGGTGCAAACTGCTGAACCCGCATAGGTGTGCTGAACCGAAGCTTCGCTAGTCCCTCAGATCGCGTCCGGTGAGCTTGAGGAACACGTCCTCGAGGTTGGCACGCCGGTGTAGATAGTGCAGCTCGTCTCGGCCATCCAACATGGCCAGTACTCGATCTCCGTCACGCGTATAGCAGAATACCGTCTCGCCGACCTGCTCGCAGCGGTCGCACGCAGCCCCTCCGTGCGCGCTTGCCCAGGGCAGCGCGCCCTCACCGTAGATCTCGACCACCTGCGGCTCGATGTACCGCCCGATCAGCTGCTGCGGAGAGCCCTCGGCGATGATGCGGCCGCGGTCCATCACCGCCAGCCGGCGGCACAGACGCTCAGCCTCGTCCATAAAATGAGTGGTAAGGAGAATGGTTTTGCCTTGGGCCACCAGACGCTTGAGGCGCTCCCAGATGAGATGCCGTGCCTGGGGATCCAAGCCCGTGGTGGGCTCATCCAAAAAAATCAGGTCGGGGTCATTGATGAGAGCGCGCGCCAGCGACAAACGACGCTTCATTCCTCCAGACAGGGTCTGGATGCGGGCGTCTGTGCGTGCCTGGAGGCCAGCAAATTCGAGCAACGAGGGTATGCGGGCCGCGATGTCGCGGTCGTGTAACCCAAAGTAGCGGCCGTAGACGAGCAGGTTCTCGAACACCGTGAAATCCGGGTCCAGGTTGTCGCTTTGAGGCACGACGCCAACACGCAGCCGCGCTTCACGTGCGTGCCGCGGGACGGTGCGGCCAAACAGACGGATCTCCCCGGCATCGGGATCGGTCAACCCAAGCGCCAGACGCAACGTAGTGGTCTTGCCAGCGCCGTTCGGTCCAAGCAGGCCAAAGCACTCGCCTGCGGTGAGCTCGAGGTCGACACCGCAAACCACTTCGTTGGCGCCGTAAGCCTTGCGCACCGCGCGCAACGACAACATCGCGCTCACTGCGCTTCCAGGCAGGGGCAGGAATGCTGAATGACGCGCTGAAGCTCGACGAGGTTGCCGTGGAAGAAGTGACCGGCACCGGGCAGCACCACGACCGGCAAGCGCTGCGGCCGCGCCCACGCGAGCACGCTGGCGAGCGGTACCACGTCGTCCTGCTCACCATGCACGACAAGGGTGCCTGGAGCGGCCGGCTCGACCTCGAAGCGCCCGACCGCCGGCGCCACCAAGACCAACCGGTCTGCAGGCGTTCCGCGTTCGGACAGGCGAGCGGAGACACGCGACTGCACATAGGCACCAAAGGAGAAACCGGCGAGCAACAGCGGCAGCGGTCCATAGCGCGCCTGCATATCCGCAGCCACCAGCATCCAGTCCTCGGTTTCGCCGATGCCATTGTCGTGGACACCCGCGCTCGAGCCAACGCCGCGGAAGTTCATGCGCACGACGACGTAGCCCTGAGCGAAGAACGTCTTCGTCAGTGTCTGAACCACCTTGTTGTCCAGTGTCCCGCCGAACAGCGGGTGAGGGTGGGCGACAAGGGCAAGCCCCCTGCGCACCGCCGGTCCCGTGAGCCGTGCGTCTGAGAGGTCGCCGGGATCGTTGATCACGGTCTCCAGCACGCCGGCTGGACCATCGATGAGAAGACGCTGCAGCCCGGCCGTCTTCAAATCCGCAGACGCTCGACCACGCGACCGTTGACGAGATGCTCGCGGATGATCTCGTCGACGTCTTCTTGGTCGACGTACGTGTACCAGACCTCCTCCGGATACACCACGATGACCGGGCCCAATTCGCAACGATCCAGACAGCCAGCCTGGTTGACGCGGACCTTGCCGACGCCGGCGATGCCCAGTTTCTTCACTGCTGCCTTGGCGTAGTCGCGCATCTTCTGAGAACCGTGGTTGTTGCAGCACGCTTCACCGTTGTCGCGCTGATTGCAGCAGAAAAAGACGTGGCGGAGATAGTAGGCCATGGACGTGTCGTGGCAGGGATCGGTTGCATTATAGCCTTGCTCGCCAGCCGAACCTCTCCCAGAAAAAAACGGCCCGACATGGCGTCGGGCCGCGTTCAGATTTGAATCCGGTCTGGCTGGTTCAGACTTCGCCGTTACGTGGAAGCCGCGGGACCGGCTGGTCCAGCTGCTCCAACCGATAGCCGTAGCGATAGACGGCAGCAAGGCGCCAGCCGTATTCCGGCGTGAGGCCCAGCTTGTTGCGGATACGGCTCACATGCGTGTCCAACGTGCGCGACGTGACGACGGCGTTCGGCCCCCAGACGGTTTCGCGAATATGGCCACGCGAGAGCAACCGGCCGACGTTGCGCAGAAACAGCACCGACAGGTCGAAATCCTTGGCGGTGAGCTCGACCGGCCGTCCTTCCCGTGTCACGGTGCGAGTCTGGCAATCTACGCGATACACGTCCAGCTCGATCACCTCGGGCTGATCGGTCTGGTGCTTGCCGCGCCGGGCGATAGCTTCGAGCCGGGCGATCAGCTCGAGCCGGCGCACCGGCTTCACCATGTAGTCGTCGGCTCCCTGTCGCAATGCCAAGACTACGTCGTCCTCGCGATTGCGGGCAGTGACGAACAGGATGGGCAGGGACGCCTGCTGACTAGCGCGGATGCGCTTGAGCACGTCCACGCCGCTGATATCTGGAAGGTTCCAGTCCAGCACCAGGACGTCGAAGCTTTCCTGATCGAGCGCCCGGATCAGCCCCTCGCCGCGGTCGTAGTGATGGCAGTGGTGTCCTGCCAACTCGAGCCAGTGCGTGAGCAGCTCTGCCTGGGACATGTCGTCTTCGACGATGGCCACGCGTAGAGTGGACGCCGACGCAGCCGCTGCGGGTTGAAGGGGAGTTGCGGTCTTCACTTCCGGATCTTTAAGGGTGGCCGAGGTCATCTATCGAAAAGTCACGCGCAGGCGCGAGAGGAACTGCTCGACGGCCGCGAGCTGCTCTCCAAGCGCACGTTCGTTGCGGGCGATCGCGGCACGCTCGAGCGCCGCACCGAATGCGGACAGCTCGGGAAAGCCGAACCCCTCCCCGGCGCCTTTGAGATCGTGGCCGATGCGCCGGATGGTCTCGTAATCCCCGGCAGCGAGCGCGACGCGCACGCTGTCGAGGTCTTCGCGCTTGCGCGCGAGAAATCGTTGAACCAGGACCTCAAGATCCTTTTCGATAGACACGGTGAGAGCGGGTAGTGCACTGGCGCGCCCAGCTTGATCCGGATCGACACCGACCAAGGTGCTCATTGCACCGTCCCACTCGACGCGCGCGCGAGCGCCTGCGTCACGTGGTTGCGAAGCCGCTCGCTCGTGATGGGCTTTCCGAGCAACGCATCACAGCCGCTGGAAAGCGCTCGCTCGGCCTCAGGGCCATCCTGGTATGCCGTCAAAGCGAAGATCGACCCGCGATACCCCCGGGCGCGCAGCGCTGCCACCGCGTCGAAACCGCTCATCACCGGCATGTCCATGTCCATCAACACCAAGGTCGGCCGCTGCGCCAGCGCGAGGTCGAGCGCGCGGCGCCCGTCCTCGGCGAGGAGCACGAGAATACCCATCCGGCGCAGCTGATGGGAAACCAGCTCGCGAATGTCCTCGTTGTCTTCGGCGACGAGAACCGTTAGGGGGGACGGGGCCATGCTGCCAAGCTCTCCAGAGATTCCACGCGAGGTCGCACGACATCGCGCAATAACATTCACGGGACAGTTTGCAAGAGCCATGCCACGCAATCGCATGTCGCGGCCACGCCTAGAAGGCCTGACTCAACACCATGCAATTGCAAAGCAAAGGCAAAGCCAGATGGGGGCGCACCAGGCCCTCGTGCTCGGTAGGCATTGACAATAGTTTGACAAACGATCGCCCAGCGGCACCCCCGCCTCCGGCGGGCGACGAGCTTTTGACCGATCCAAGCTTCCCCAGCGCCGACCCAGCGCCGGCCGTCCGCCTGGTGCAAACTAACATTGACCCCCGGGGCGAGTGGCCCCTACCTGCCGGGAGCGAGATAGCTGAAGAGACGCGCTGTGCGTGGGGGCTGCGCTAAACGGCGCGTCGTGACAGGCCACAGAAAGGCAACCGCGTGGCACTTTATGACATCTTCAACGGCGACGCGGACGGCATCTGCGCGTTGCACCAGCTGCGCCTGGCTCAGCCGCGCAATAGCGTGCTCATCACCGGGGTGAAGCGCGATATCGCGTTAGTTGCCCGCGTGTCGGCGGCGCCGGGAGACGAATTGACGGTGCTCGACGTTTCGCTCGCCGAAAACCGGGCGGCTGTGCTGAACGCGCTGGAAGCGGGTGCACGCTGCCTTTACTTCGACCATCATTTTCCCGGGAATATTCCGCACCACCCCGGGCTGGAGGCGCACATTGCGCACCGGCCAGGCGTCTGTACGAGCCTCATCGTGGACGACTACCTCGGAGCACGCTTCCGCGCGTGGGCGGTAGTGGCGGCGTTCGGGGACAACCTGCAGGCGCAAGCAGAGCGGGCCGCTGAACCCCTTGCTCTGGGCGCCGGCCAGCTGAAGCTGCTCCGCGAGCTAGGTGAGTGCATGAATTACAACGCCTACGGCGACACCGTTCAGGACCTGCACTTCCACCCCGCCGAGCTGTACCGGCGGCTGCAGCCGTTCGCGGATCCGAGCGAGTTCGCGACGCGCGATCCCGCGTTCCAGACGCTGCGCGAAGGCTATCAGGAGGACTTGGCGCAGGCCGCCCGCGTTCGTCCTGTGCTGGACGCACCTTCCCATTACCTGCTGTTATTGCCCGATACACGGTGGGCCCGACGGGTGCACGGTGTCGTGGCAAACCGCCTGGCAGGCGCGCACCCGCGCCGCGCTCACGCGGTGCTGGTCAAGCGCGGTTCCAGCTATCGCGCGAGCGTGCGTGCTCCCAAGGCGAGTCCGGTGGGGGCGGACGAGTTGTGCCGCCTCTTCCCGACCGGCGGAGGCAGGCCCGAGGCCGCCGGCATCGAGGCACTGCCTCTCGCACAGCTGGGCCAGTTCCGCCAGGCATTCGAGTCGGCCTTCGAGTCGCCGCCTACTGGGCCTTGATTTCGGTCCAGATTCGATTCATCGCCCGGCGCTGCTGTGGCGTCATGTCCTTCAGCATCTCCAGCTTCTTGGCCGCCTGCGCGTCTGGAAAGATGGCGCTGATCTGCTTGATCTCGGGCTTGATGTACTGCTGCGCGTCGGCGTTCGGGTTGCCAGAGCCGATCATGTTCGTCAGGTCGGCGGAGTTGCGCCCTTCAAGCATGAAGTTGATGAACTGGTAGGCGAGATCCGGGCGCAGGGCGCCCTTGGCGATCACCATGCAATCGAGCGCCAGAACCGCGCCTTCCTTGGGCAAGCTGTGGCGGATGCGGAATTTCTGCCCCGCCTTCTGCGCGTCCTGGTCGGCCTGATAAATGTCGTTCGAGTAGCCATGAACCAGCCAGATGTTGCCCGACGAAAGCTCCTTGATGTAGCTCGAAGCGTTGAATGCCGCCCAATAGGGCTTCGCCTTCAGGATGACATCTTTCGCCTGCTGCCAGTGTTTGGGATCGCGGTCGTTCACCGAGTAGCCGAGATATTTAAGCGCGGCCGCCATCAGCTCGCTCTGGCTGTCCAGCACCGTCACCCGGCCTTTGACCTTCTCCAGGATCTTGGGATCGAAGATCGTCGCCCATGAATCGAGCGGCACGTTGAGCTCTTTGATCTTCTGCTCGTTGTACCCGATGAGCGTGATCGACATCGCATAGGGGGCCGAGTACTTGTTGCCGGGGTCGAACTCAGTATTGAGGTACTGCGGCATCACGTTCTTGAGGTTCGGTAACTTGGAGTGATCCAGCGGCTGAAGCCATCCCGCCTTGACCATGCCGGACACATAGTTGGAGGTCGGCACGTACACGTCGTAGCCTTTGGCGCCGGCGGCCAGCTTGGCAAGCAGCTCCTCGTTGTCCGAGAAATAGCTTTGCTTCAACTTACAGTGACAGAACTTCTCGAACCGCTCCACCGTCTCCGGCGCGATATAGTCGTTCCAGTTGTAGACGTTGAGCACATCTTCCTTGGCCAGCGCCGGCAGGCTGGCCAGCAACACAACCCACAACAGCCGCTTCATCCATCGTCCTCCGAGGGAATCCATATCGAACGGGCGCCAAGAGCAGGGGCGCCGGGGCCGCCGCACTCGGCTCCGCCTTGGAGGCCCCCGCGCCGCGAAAGTTTACATCAGCCGCGCGATCCCTCCGTCAGCCGCCCGCGCGCAGCGATCCGGGCGAAAGCCGGGAGGCAACCACGATGAGCGCCAGCGTCAACGCCATGAGCAGGGTCGACACGGCGTTCACCTCCGGGGTGACGGAGATCTTGACCATCGTGTAGATCTCGAGCGGCAGGGTGAGCGCGCCGGCTCCCGCGGTGAAGTAGGTGATGACGAAATCGTCGATCGACAGGGTGAACGCCATCAGCGCCCCGGCAACGACTCCGGGCATGATCAGCGGCAGTGTGATGAGGCGAAACGCCCGGAACGGCGTCGCTCCCAGGTCCCGGGCTGCCTCCACCAGGCTTTCGTCCATGCCCGCCAGGCGCGCCCGGACGACGATCGCGACAAAGCCGATGCAGAAGGCGATGTGCGCCAGGATGATCGATGCGAGCCCCAGTGTCAGGTTGATCGCGACGAAGAAAATGAGCAGGCTGACGCCGGTGAGAATCTCGGGGATGGCGATAGGCGCCACGACCAGAAACGGCAGCACGCGCAGCTTAAAGCGGTGCATCGCGTATCCCGCCATGGTGCCAAGCAGTGTCGACATCGCGCTCGCGGTGAGCCCGATCAGCAGCGAGTTCCAGGCCGCGCCGAGCATCTCCTCGTTGTGGAACAGCTTCCGGTACCAGTCGAGCGTGAATCCCACCCATTGCGCATTCAGGCGGGAATCGTTGAACGAGTACACCACCACGATCGCCAGCGGCGCATAGAGAAACAGGTACCCCAGGATCGCAAGCACCCAGAGTCCGGTCGAACGCTGCCTCATGCCATCGCCCTTGCCCGTCGCGCGTACCAGGCGGCAAAGCCGGCAAGACCGACCGCGACCAAAGTAAGCACCATCGAGAGCACGCTGCCGAACGGCCAGTCGCGTGTGTCGAGGAACTGCTGCTTGATCACATTGCCGATCATGATCCCGCTGGTGCCGCCCAGCAGATCAGGAATGGCGAAGATTCCAAAAGCAGGGATGAAAACCAGCGCGGCTCCAGCAAATACGCCCGGCAGGGAAAGCGGGAACGTCACGCGCCAGAACCGCTGCCAGGCGTTGGCGCCCAGATCCTGCGCCGCGTCGAGCAGCGTCGGATCATGCTTCTCCAGGTTGGCGTACAGCGGCAGAACCATGAAAGGCAGGTGCACGTACACGAGGCCCACGACCACGGCGAAAGGCGTAAACAGCAGGCGCACCGGCCCGAGGCCGAACACTTGAAGCAGGGCGTTGAGCGCGCCGGCGAACACGGACTGGGGTCCGAGGATGATCATCCAGGCATACACCCGGATTAGGAAGTTGCTCCAGAACGGCAGGATCACCAGCAGCACGAGCAGATCGCGGTAGCGCCTGGGGCTGCGCGCAATCAGCAGCGCCAGCGGATAGCCGAGCAGCAGGCACAGCAGCGTCGTGATCACGGCGTACCAAAAGGACTTGAGGAACAGCTCGGCGTAGAGGGGGTCCGAGAAGAACCGCTGGTAGTTCTCGAAAGTGAGATTGATGATTGGCCAGCGCTCGTCTCCCTCCTGGACCAGCGGCGCCAGGCCCCCGAACTCGCCGGGATAGCGAAACGAGGCGAGCACCATGATCAGGGTCGGGATCGCGAAGAATACGACCAGATAGAGCAGCGGAGGGCCGCTGATCAGCCAGGTGTTGATGCGCCGGCCGGCCATCGAGCGCGGATCAGTCGGCGAGAAAGCGCCCGGCGTCGACGCGCCAGCTGATCTCGACCGCATCCCCGGCTTCGAAGAACTTGGCGCGCCCGGGTGCGGAGTTGGGCAGCATGGCCTCGACACGGCTGCCATTCGGCAGCTCGACCACGTATACGGTGACGTCGCCGAGATAGAGAAAGTCGAAGACGCGGCCGCTGAAGTGATTCTCATCGGCCTCCGGTGTGAGGCGCGGCCCGATCGCGACCTGCTCCGGCCGCAGCGCCAGCACCCCCTTGGTACCCGGCGTCTGGTTGCCCGCGTGCAGCGCGGCCACCTCGCCCAAACCGTCTATCCGCAACCGCAAGCGTCCCTCTTCCACCCGCGAGACCTCTGCCTCAAGTATGTTGCAGGTGCCGATGAAGTCAGCCACGAAACGGTTCTTCGGAAAGCTGTAGAGCTTGGAGGGTTCATCGGTCTGTTCAACGCGGCCGTGATTCATGACGGCGATGCGATGGGCGAGCGCCAGCGCCTCCTGCTGATCGTGCGTGACGTAGATGAAAGTGATGCCCACTTCCTTCTGCAGCGTGATCAGCTCGAGCTGCATGCGCTCCTTGAGCTTCGCGTCCAGCGCCGCCAGCGGCTCGTCGAGTAACAGGAGCTTGGGTCGGTTGATGAGCGCACGCGCGACGGCGACCCGCTGGCGCTGTCCACCCGACAGCTCGTTCGGGTAGCGCGCCGACAGCTCGGTGAGCGAGACATCTTCCAGCGCCTCGGCCACCCGGCCCGCGATCTCGGCGGGAGCGATCCGCGCCATCCTGAGGGGAAAGCCGACGTTGTCGGTCACGCTCATGTGGGGGAACAACGCGTAGCTCTGGAAAACGGTGTGGACGTTGCGCCTCTCCGGCGGCACCCCGGCCATGTCCTTGCCGTCGAGCCAGATGGCTCCGCCATTCGGCTGGTCGAAGCCCGCGATCAGGCGCAGCAGCGTCGTCTTGCCACAACCCGATGGCCCCAGCAGGCAAAAAAACTCACCCGCCTCGATGCTGAGACTGACTTTGTCTACAGCGACGAAATCACCGAAACGTCGAGTGACGTCGCCGATCTCGAGAAGCGCCATTGGCGGGCTTTCGACAAAGCCCGCATTCTAACTCGGATGATTCGCGCGGGAAGTGTGTGTTTTCCCCCGCAAGATGCGCCGGCTGAAGTCGCGATAACGCGACCTCACCCGGCGGAGACGATCAGAACTTCCAGGTCAGATCCAACTGCAGCAGATGGTAGTCGTTGATCGGCTGAACGTTGGGAAGATCAGGGTTACTCCCAGGAGTCGGGCCAGCACCGTTGACGCGATGAGCTACCCCATAGCGGATAGTGGTGATGATCGCGTCCGTCGGGCTGTAGGCAGCGGCCAGGAACCACCCCTGCAGGTTGGTGCGCCCTTCGAAGAAGTCGGAGTCGATCAGGTTGGGGTCGAGCGAGTTGAGATCGAGCTGCTGGTAGTAGCCACGCACCTCCCAAGCATTCTTCTTGGCGGCCACTTGGTTCATTGTCAGACCTATGCTGGTACCCACGGCGATGCCTGCCTGCCACGCTAAGCCCTGGCTGCCCAGGGAAGCGAAGCTACCCTTGGCGGCCCGCTGGTCGGCCTGGGTGTTGTAAGCGATATCGCCGAAGCCGCGTCCGAGGATGCCCCCGCTGCCGATCGGGAAGTTCACTTCCCAAGGAATCTCGAGGTAG
>DATJZQ010000112.1:0-33245 GCA_035499005.1 Burkholderiales bacterium
GGCTCGGCCTGGTTGTGCACACCGAATGCCTTGAGGACAGAGAAGCTGAGCGCGAGCAATGGAACGATGGACAACAGCGTGGTGTAGACCAGGCTCATGGCCCGGAGCGTCAGCTGCCCCTGCACGACATCGCGCGCGAGCACAACCGCGAGGCGGACCACGTGCAGGAGACGGCGCATCCAGATCGGCGCCGTGGCGGGGGGATTGCGCCAGATAGCCTGCTCGCACCTCACCAGAAGATGTCCGGGTTCCCAGCCCACGATTGCAACCCTCCGGGTAGATCAGTGGCCGCCTGAACCGCGGCCGGTGGCACCGTCCGCGGCCGCGTCCCAACGCGGAAAGGAGCCCGGCTGAAACGCACTCCTGGACAATGCGGGGAGATTGTAAGGTGCCAGGCTCAACCAGGAAAGGTTCAGGCAAGAGCCGAAGGCTGAACAGCGCCGCTTCGATCGCAGCACGCTTCAGCTCGTTGCCGCTGGCGCCGGCCATTCGCGCCAGGCCTGCAGCAAAGGAAAGTAGAGCGCCAACCGCGTCGGGCGCGACTCCATGCGTGCGAGCAGCGCGGCGTAACGCTCGAGCTGCGCGCGATAGCGGTCGCGCTCGCGATCGAGAAACGCGGCGAGATCGGTGCCCTCATGGGTGCCCGTCTTGTAGTCCACAATCCAGCGAACCCCGTGCGCATCGATGAAGGTTCGATCCAGGGCAACGTTGACGAACGCTCCCTCCAGCTCGCCGCTCAGCCGATATTCGGAGCGCGCATCGCCATGCTCGCGGCTCAGCAGCCAGCGGCCGCGAGCGTCGCCGAGAACGCCGCGCAGCGCCTGCCTCACACGCTCCAGCGCCGCGCCCAGTTCAGCGGCCGGTATGCCCTGCTGCTTCAAGGCCACCTGCAGGACACTATCCATGGCATCCAACCTCGATCTATCCCATGCGTCGGGTCCATCCTCCGCCATCCGATGCAGGAACAGGTGAACGACGCTACCCACGTGGCGCGCGACCTCGCTCGCCCACGAGAACTCAACCTCCAGTTCGCGCGCCTGCTCCTCGCGTGGTCCTGCCCGCCAATCCACGGACGACGGTAGCGGCGGCGGGGTCCAGTGCACCGCGAGACGACGCAGCGGATAGTGCGCCGGATCCGGCGTCGCGATCGCGTCCGATCTCACCGCCGAGTCGACGCTGCGACGCGCGGCCTGCTCGAAATCCGCCTGCAGCGCCGGCCAGAGCTTGCCGAGCAACGCGGCGCTCGAGGGTCTTCGCACTACGGTCCCGCCCGCCTTGTGATCGAGTTCGAGTTGCGCCACGAGATGGAGCCGGCGGCGGGCGCGCGTTGCCGCGACGTACAGCAGCCGGCCGTCTTCATAGTCCTGGCATTGCTGCAGCAGACGCGTCACGCTGGCATAGATAGGATCGCCCTCGGCTCCGCGCGCGCCGATGGCCGCGAGGAGCAGGTCGCTTTCTCCGTGCGCGCGAGACCGCTCGATCCACCGCAGCAGGTCGGGATCATCGACGCGCGGGGCGGAGCTCAGCCCCAGGAGGATGACGGTGTCGAACTGCAGGCCTTTGGCTTTGTGTATCGTCATGACCTGCAACGTCTGCGGCGCGAGCGTGTCGGGCAACGCGTACAGCTTTGCGAGCTCCTGCTCCAATAGCGCCAGATCCTCGAGATCACCACCCTGTTCCAGCCCTCCAACCAGATCAAGGTAGGCCTGAACGTCTTGCAGGTCGCCCGGCTCTTCTACGCAAGCGGGCCCGCCCAGACGGAGCCACGCGCTTTCGACCCGGCCGCGCAGCGACCCTCTAGACCTGTGCGACAGCGGCGGCGTTAGCGCGTCAACGAAGCGCCCGAGCCGTGCCTGCCCGTCCGTGCTGAGGCGTGCGCGCCCCGCGGCGTCGGTCATGCGCGTCCACAGCACGTCATCGCGAGCCTGACCTCCCGCCAGCTCCTCGAGATCGCGCAGGGCAAGGCCGCACCACGGGGCGCGCAATAGCGACAACCACGCAGCGCGATCAGCCAGGTGCAGCAAGGCGCGCGTGAGAGCGTGCAGGTCCCGGATCGCAGGTCGATGCGACAGCTGTTCGATGTCGATAGCGCGGAAGCGCAGGCCGGCGCTTTTCAGCGCGGGGACGATGGCGTTGAGATGCGAGCGGCTGCGCACGAGAATCGCGATTTCCTGCTGCGGGTCTTCCCCCAGCGCTGCTCGTACCAGCTCCAGCACGCGCTGGGCCTCGGCGCTGTCGCCCCCCGTGATTGCATGCACCGTCACCGCCTCTCCGGTGAGTGGGGGACAGGCAGAGATCGAAGCCGAAAAAGGGACGGCGCCACCGGCAACGAGATCTTCGCGTGCCGGGAGAACCTGCGGGAACACTCGGTTCACCCACTCGACCAGACCCGACTGCGAGCGGAAGTTGCGCGTCAGCGCGAGGGGTTCGAGATGGATGTTGCCTATGCCTTCGCGACTCGCCCGCAGGAACAGTCCTACCTCGGCTTCGCGGAACCGATAGATGGACTGCATCGGATCGCCCACTGCGAATAGCGTACGCCCATCGTCCCGCTGCCACCCTGCGGTCAACCGCAGCAGCAACTCGTACTGGGTCAGCGAGGTATCCTGGAATTCGTCGATGAGCAGGTGCTGTACGCGATGATCGAGCGCCAGTGTCAGGTCGGTGGGTTCGTCCGGGTCGCCGAGCGCTTGGTTGGCCGCTAGCAGCACCTGCACGAAGTCCGCGGTGCCGTGAGCCCGGAAAACCAGTTCGAGCTGCGCGAGCGCAAGAGGCAGCAGCGCGCCGAGAGCGTCGATCAACCGCCATTGCTCGTCCGTGTACTCTGGGTAAGCGAGGAGCCGCACCTCCGCCAGTGCCGCCACCAGGTCCGGTTCCGCCGCGACGCGCTCGAGCAACCTGTCCATGCGCTCCATCGCGTTGACGCGTCTCTGCTGCTCAGCGGTGTTGAGGCCGCGCTCGCCGGCCGGCGGAAACCCGACCAGGTTGTTGGCTCGCCGCCGGACTCCGCTCTTGGAGAGCAGGAGGTGGGCAATGCCGTGCCACGCGGCAAGCTGACTCTCGTCTGCATCCGGCAGGGCGGCCAGCGCCCCGGCTTGCACGATGGGCGAGGCGTTCCGCGCGGCAGAGAGATTGGCGGCGGCGTAGCGAAGACAGAACAGCAGATCGGCGACGAGGTCTGGCGGGAACGCTGTGCGCGCCGCCTGCAGGCGCTCCTGCACGAGCCGGACAAGCGCTTTTGTCAGGGCTTGCTTGTCCAGGCCGCGCTGATGCCGCAACCATCGGTCACGGCGCGCCAGCAGGCGGGCGAGCAGCGCTTCCGTGCTCGCAGTATCGTTGTCCAGATGCCGCAGCACCGCTGCAATGTGCCGAGACCATTCGGGCGTCTCGAGCTGGCCGAGGGTTTCGCGCGCTGCCTCTAGATACAGCGCTTCGGCGTCTTCCTCGAGCTTCGGCACACCGCCCAGTCTCGAGAGCAGCGGCATCTGGCCGGCGATCCAGCCACACAAGGCGTCGATGGTCTGGACGCGCAGGCGCGCCGGGTTGTCGGTGAGCCCCCATTCACGCGCCGCATCTGCCGCCAGCACGGCACGCGCCAGCTCGATTGTGGTGCGGTCCAGCTCGGACGCACCGGTGGTGCCGGCACGCGCGCTCGCCAGCGCGCGCAGCACCCGGGAGCGCATTTCCGCGGCGGCCTTGCGTGTGAAGGTGATGGCGACAACTTCCTCCGGCCACCCCACTCGCGCGAGAAGCGCGAGATAGCGCTGCGTCAGCAGCTCCGTCTTGCCCGAACCCGCCGGCGCGCGCACGATGAACGAACGCTGCAGGTCCAGTGCCTGCGCGCGCGCCTCCTGGTCGGCTCGCTCAATCTCTGAGCTCATCGGGCGCACCTTCGTAGCCGCCTGGCGAGCCGCGGTCTGCCAGCTCACCAACGCGGCACAGGGTGGAAAGATCGCACCGGCTGCAGGTCTGCGGGCGCTTTTTTGGATCGACCGTGGCAGTACCCGATCTGAACGCCGTAGCCAACTCCTGCAGCGTGATTCGCCACGCCGCAAGCAGGGCCGGCCAAGTCTTGAACCGCTGTGCGTAGTCGCTCTGCGCCAGCGGTTTCACGCCGTCGGGCCCGCCAGCCTGTGCCGCCAATCCCAGCAGAGCGCAGTGACCGCGGCGCACTTGTGCGAACGCCATTGCCCCCGGAGCTTGAGGCCGCGTCAGGCTGTAGAGCGGCAACTGCGGCTCTTCAGGGCGCTCGCCCATCCAGGCGACGACAGCGTTGGCGCCCGTCTTATAGTCGATGAGAAGCTCGCCGCCCCGCTCCAGCCGGTCTACGCGGTCGAGGCGCAGCTGCAGGACGAGGCCGCCGATCGTCACGGCGGCCGCTTGCTCGGTCTCCACGACGGCGAACGAGTCGCGCTGACGCTCGACCTGCAGCCACTCGTGCAGCAGCCCAGCCAGCCGCTCGCGCTCCAGCTCCAGAAAGCGGGTCCGAAGACTCGATGTACGCTTCGGACGCAGCCGCGCGAACGCGGTGTCGACCGAACGGCGGACGACAGCTTCAACCTGTTCGCTCGACATCGCGTGCAGCGTCGCAAGCGTATGAAGCTCGGACCACAATGCGGCCATCGCGCCGTGCAGCAAGCTGCCTCGCTCGCGCGCATCAACGCCTTCATGCGGTCGCTCGAGCGAGACTGCGGCAAGGCGATGAACTGCAAACGCGCGAAACGGGCAGGCGGCCTGATCTTGGAGGACGCGCGCACCACCTCGTACCGCGGCACCCTCGTGCAGCGCGTTCGCCTGCCAGTCGGCGACGCGCTCCACGTCCGCTGCAGCATGCGTGTCCCCTCGCCAGTCGGGCGGCGGCGCAACAGCAAGCCGCGCAAGCGTCGTTTCGGGCAAACCGGCGAGCAATGGACTGGCGGTTAACGTCACCTCGCCGTCGGCGTCGTGGAAGCTGAACACGACCTCGCCCGCAGATCGCCGCCAGCCAGCCTGCGCGCGCCGGGCGAACGCGAGCTCCCACTCTGCGGACGATGCAGGCAGTCCGCGGTTGCGTTGCAGCTCGATGGGGAGAAGGGGATTGGGGCGTGGCGAGCGCGGCCAGGCGCCGTCCACCAGTCCGAGCACCATGAGGTGGTCGAACGGCAGGTGAGCGGATTCGAGGGTGCCCAGCACCTGAATCGGGACCTCAGGCGTCTCGGGTTGAAATAGCTCTTCGGCAGCCAAGCGGTGCAGTGCGCTCGCGGCCGCTGCGAGCGTCATGGGCCCAAGGACCAAATCGAGCTCCGCGAGGGCGGCCACCAGCTCCCTCCACTTCTGCATGCTCTGGTATTCCTCGCTGTTCAGCTCCCGCTCGCCCGGCCACTGCACAGCCGACAGAAGGGATTGCAGCACCGGTCCCCACGCGCTTGCGGGCTGGGACAAGGTAGCGAGCCCGCGTGCGCGATCGCGCAGCGTGCTCAGTCTCCGCGACAAGAGGGGGCAGGCGCCCCTCTGCGATTCGCCGACGGCGTGGTAGATCAGGCTGTCGAGCGCGACGCGCGAGTCCCCTGCTCGGCGCAACCGCGCGTCGAGCTGAGCGCGCGCTGCGCGCTCGCTCTCGGCACCGTCGACGAAGGGCGAGCGCAGCAGCAAACCCGCACGATGAATCGAGAGGGATCCGCACGCGAGCTCCAGGACGAGCAATGCAGCGTGCGCCAACGGCCAATCGGACAGCGGAACACCAAGAGACACGTTCCACGGGCGTACCGTGGTGCGCCCCGGATGCAGCAGGACATCGGGTAGCAGGATCTCGTCGAAGATCCCCGTCAAGGCAGGCCGCAGTCGCGTCAGCTCCGGCACGACGATGCCTACCCGAGCGCGGGGGTCGGCGCTGATGCGGCTGCGCGCCCAGGCTGCGGCTCCGCGAATCTCGTCGGCCGGGGTTGCATGGCGCAAGACCGTCGCGGTCGCTTCATTTCCCGAGTCCGTGAGCACCTCAACCGAGACACCCCGGGAACGCAACGCGCCGAGTAGGCCCTCTTGCTGCGGGGTGAGAGCGTCGAAGCCCAACGCAATCACGCGGGCAGGCAGAGAAAGCGAGCCCGCCCTGGCAAGATCATTCATCACGTCTGGCAGCCGCGCACTGTCGACAAGGGGCCCCCGCGAGCACGCCGCGTCGTAGGCCTGCGCCCAGCGCAGGAAGGCCCGCGTCTCTTCGGTGACGGCAAGGCGCTGCAGCGCAGGCAGCAGCCGCCATGCGTGGGCCAGCTCCCATGCTTCCAACGCGGCCAGTGCCGCGCCATCGACCTGGAGCAGTCCCTGCGCCTCCGGCGCCTGGGCGATGACTCTGTGCCACAGAGCGCGCGCCTGCCGATGACTCATCAACAGCTGGCGCGTGGCGCCGCGCATCAGGCCATCCCGAAAGGCGCGCTCCAGCCACGCGTTCCACGGCAAAACATCCGCTGCCGGCCATGCCGATCGGCACTGCTCGCCGCTGCTCAGGTCATACGCGCGACGGATAGCCGCGGCCAACCGGCGGTTAGGCGTAACGACGGTTGCGCCGCGCGCAAGCTGCTGGGTCAACTCCACGAACATGACACAAGCGTACAGCGGGCTCGGCGCTGTGCGCGGTGGACTTAAGATGCCGCCGAGGCGCTCTCAGCGTTCGAGCAGATGGTTCTTTTCCTTTACTTTGGCCCATTCTGAGGCGTGCGGCCGCGAAACGCGGAGCAGGGGCCCCACTCGTGGGGATGCGACCGTGGAGCGGACGATCGGACGCATCAGGCACTCTCAGCGTTCAAGCAGATGGTTCTTTTCCTTCACTTTGGCCCATTCATCGGCGTCCCCCGGCGCGTCCTTCTTCTCGGTGATGGACGGCCACGCCTTGGCCAGGTCGGCGTTGAGCGCGATATACGGGCGCTGGTCGACGGGTACATCGTCCTCAGCGAAGATCGCCTCCACCGGACATTCCGCCACGCACAGGGTGCAGTCGATGCACTCGTCCGGGTCGATCACCAGCATGTTCGGACCTTCGCGAAAACAGTCGACCGGGCATACATCCACGCAATCGGTATATTTGCACTTGATGCACGATTCGGTGACAACGTAGGTCATGCTGGGGATTCCTTCGCTGCAATCCCGCATTTGATAAGACGCGGCAGGCCCAGGGCCAGGATCGGGCGGGATTGGGAAACGCGAAGTTTAACAGAACGCCCCGCGCGGCCGATCCGGCTCCCGGCAAGCCCCTGTCCGTGGCGTTGGTTTTTGGTACTATAGCCGCAATCTCTACGCGGCCGCCGGGCTTCGGCGGTCCCCTGAAGCGCCCCCTGAGCTTGGTTTTTCCTGTCATCGGTCGAGGTGACGATTCTGATGAGTGAACATATACATTACGTGACGGACGATACGTTCGAACCGGAGGTACTGCAGTCGCCGGTCCCGGTCTTGGTGGACTACTGGGCCGAATGGTGCGGCCCCTGCAAGATGATCGCGCCGATTCTGGATGAGCTCGCACAGGAATACGCTGGCCGGCTGAAAGTGGCCAAGCTCAACATCGACGAGAACCAGGCCACCCCGCCCAAGTTCCGCATTCGAGGCATTCCCACCCTGATGATCTTCAAGAACGGCAACGTCGCCGCCACCAAGGTGGGAGCCCTGTCCAAATCACAGCTAACCGCCTTTATTGACAGCACAATCTAAAGTCTTTACGCTCTTGCTCCGATTATCGCCTGGCAACCGGGCCAATCCCGCTGAGGGCTGACCTGCGGGGCCAGAGCAGTTGCGTTGCGATCGGCCGCATCGACGCAGGGCTAAGCCGATACCGGCGCAGTTTTCTCCCCTTCTCACTCTTCCCTCTTTTTGGCTGTCCTTTCCCATTCTCCGCACCCGTCTATGCATCTCTCCGATCTGAAGAACCTCCACGTCACCGAGCTCGTGGAGATGGCGAATACCAACGAGATCGAAAACGCCAACCGCATGCGCAAGCAGGACCTGATCTTCGCGCTGCTGAAGAATCAGGCGAAAAAGGGTGAGAGCATCTACGGAGAGGGGACTTTGGAGGTGCTCCCGGATGGCTTTGGCTTTCTACGCTCGCCGGACACCTCGTATCTCGCAGGTCCCGACGACATCTATGTCAGCCCGTCGCAGATTCGCCGATTCAACCTGCATACCGGCGACTCGATCGAGGGCGAGATCCGGACTCCGAAGGATGGCGAGCGCTACTTCGCGCTGGTCAAGGTCGACAAGGTCAACTCGGAGCCGCCGGAGAACGCCAAGAACAAGATCCTGTTCGAAAACCTGACGCCGCTTCATCCCACTGTCCCGTTCACGCTCGAGCGTGACATCCGCTCCGAAGAAAACCTGACCGGCAGAATCATCGACATCGTCGCTCCGATCGGCAAGGGGCAGCGCGGGCTGATCGTATCGCCGCCGAAAGCGGGCAAGACAGTCATCCTGCAACACATCGCTCACGCCATCACTTCCAATCACCCGGAGGTGATCTTGATCGTGCTGTTGATCGACGAGCGCCCCGAGGAAGTCACCGAGATGCAGCGGTCGGTGCGGGGGGAAGTCGTGTCCAGCACATTTGATGAGCCGGCCACGCGTCACGTGCAGGTGGCTGAGATGGTGCTGGAGAAGGCGAAACGGCTGATCGAGCACAAGAAGGATGTAGTGATCCTGCTCGACTCCATCACACGGCTGGCGCGCGCTTACAACACTGTCGTACCTGCCTCGGGCAAGGTGCTCACAGGCGGCGTCGACTCCAATGCCCTGCAGCGGCCCAAGCGCTTCTTCGGCGCGGCGCGCAATATCGAAGAGGGCGGATCGCTCACGATCCTCGCCACCGCGCTGATCGACACCGGGTCACGCATGGACGACGTGATCTACGAGGAGTTCAAGGGCACCGGCAATATGGAAATCCACCTCGACCGTCGCATGGCCGAGAAGCGCATCTACCCCGCCATCAACGTGAACCGCTCGGGGACGCGGCGTGAGGAGCTGCTGCTCAAGCAGGACATTCTTCAAAAGGTGTGGATCCTGCGTAAGCTGCTGTACCCGATGGACGACCTCGAGGCGATGGAATTCCTCCTCGACAAGATCAAGGCTACCAAGAGCAACGCGGAGTTCTTCGACTCGATGCGTCGCGGTTAGCAGATTGGTCTCGAGGTCGCCGCCCGTTCCCGCTGGCGACCGCCTTGAAGACCAGCGCTTCCGCCCTTATGTGCGCTGGTGTACGCGGCTTGTCCGGGGGGCCCCGGGCGCGTATCATTCGCGCTCTTTCCGGGGCACGCATCGGCAGCCCGCAAGTAAAGTGAAAGGAACGGCCATGAAACCCAAGATCCACCCGGAGTACAAGGAAATCACGGTCATCTGCAGCTGCGGCAACAAGTTCAAGACGAAATCCGTCCTGGGCCGGGAACTGCACGTGGAAGTCTGCTCGAACTGCCATCCGTTCTACACCGGTAAGCAGAAGGTCATGGACACGGCCGGCCGCGTCGAGAAGTTTCGCCAGCGCTATGGCAAGTCTGCCGCCGCTCCGCCGGCGGCCAAGGCAGCCACTGGAAAGGGCGCCTGAGCATCAGGCCTTCGGTACATCAAAGAACGCCGCGCTGCGGCGTTTTTTTTTGCCTTTCACCGGGCAGGGCGGGCCGTTAAACTCGCGCTGAGCTCGAGACAAGAACCCTCTGAACGGAGCAGATGCCTCCTGCCACCGACAACGGCCGGCCAGCAGACGATTTCGTCACGCTGCACCCCTGGGCCTTCACCTGCCTGCTGTGCGTCGCCTGGATGCTGCCGGGCTTGTTCGGGCGCGATCCATGGAAGCCGGACGAGGCCGTCGGCCTCGGGCTCGTCTATCACATCCTCCAGAGCGGAGACTGGGTCGTCCCGACTCTCGCCCACGAACCGTTCCTCGAGCGCCCGCCTCTGTTCTACCTCACAGGGGCGCTGTTTGCTCGCGGGTTCGGCTGGCTGCTTCCAATCCACGACGCCGCGCGGTTAGCCAACGTCTTGTACATGGGGCTCGCGTTCCTGTTCGCCGGATTGACGAGCAAAGAACTGTACGCAGCCAATCAAGCGAAACCCGATCGAGCGGGCTGGATCGGGGTACTGACGCTGCTCGGGTGCGCCGGCATGCTGGACCGCGCGCACTTGATGATCGCCGATGTTGCTCTGTTGTCGGGGTGCGTGATCGCGGTATATGGCTTCGCGCTCGCGCTGCGGCGCCCGGTCCTGGGTGGTGTGTGGCTTGGCGTCGGCACGGGGATCGGATTCATGTCCAAGGGCCTGTTCGCTCCAGCCGTGTTTGGCGCGACCAGTCTGGTCTTACCAGCTTTGTTCGCACAATGGCGCAGCCGACGCTACCTGTTGACGCTTGTCGTTGCGCTCGGCGCGGCACTCCCCTGGCTCCTGATCTGGCCGGCCGCACTCTATCATCGCTCGCCAGAACTGTTCCACGAATGGTTGACGAACAACCTCGAGCGTTTCAGCGTCGCAGACTGGGGGATGCCAGGCAGGCCGGGTTACTACTTCGGAGTCCTGTCCTGGTTCGCGTTTCCGGCCTGGGCCATAGCCTTGTGGGCCCTGTGGGCCCGAAACCGGGAGCTGCGCACCAACGTCGGCCTGCATCTCCCGCTCGTCGTCTTCCTGGTGAGCTTCATCGCGGTCTCGCTCTCTCATCCAGCTCGCGAAGTGAACGCCCTGCCGCTGCTCCCAGGCCTGGCTTTGCTTGCCGTGCCGGGCCTAACGCTTCTGCGCCGCGGCGCCGCCAACGCGCTGTGGTGGTTCGCGCTCATGGTGTTCTGCTTTTTCGCCTTGACCGGATGGTTCTACTGGATCGCGCTGGATCTGGGCTTTCCGGCGCGCCTGCACGCGCACCTCATGCGCCTGCGGCCTACTTATGAGCCGGCGTGGCCGCTGCTGAAGTTGGCGATTGCCGCAGGATTCACTGCCGCATGGCTTTATTTGATTCCGCGCTTGCCACGCAGCCCTTACCGGCCCATGAGCGCGTGGGCCGGATCGCTGGCCTTGCTCTGGGCCGTGGGTGCCGTGCTGTTCATTCCGTGGGTGGACAGCGCAAACAGCTACCGCAGCATGATGTTGGCCGTGCGCGATGCCATGCCATCGAGCTATCGCTGCATGTGGAGCCACAACCTCGGCGAGCCACAACGTGCGCTGCTGCAATATTTTGCCGGCATCGTCAGTTATCGGGAGGCCGAAGCCGCACGCAAGCGCGACTGCGACGTGTTGCTGGTCCAGGGATTGCGCAAGAACATTTCTGCACCTGCTCTGGGCTGGGAGCTGATATGGCAGGGCGCACGCCCGGGCGATAACAACGAACTGTATCGCCTGTACCGGAAGAGCCCAACGCACTGAGCCAGAGTCATGCCGTCGTTCACGCTCGAGACGATGCGCCAGGCGCGCTCCTGGGAGGAGTTGTGCGTCGGCTTCCGCTGGGAGGTACCGGACCGCTTCAATCTCGCGTGGCATTGCTGCGGCCGCCACGCTGCCGACCCTGAGCGCGTTGCCCTCTATTTCGAAGGCGAGGGAGGGACAACCGCAGCCTATACCTTCTCGGACGTTCAGCGCTCAGCCAATCGCCTTTCCAACGCCCTGCGCGCACTGGGGGTCAAACGCGCCGACCGGGTTGCTATCGTTCTGCCGCAGCGCCCCGAAACGGCCATTGCCCACATCGCAATCTACCAGCTTGGCGCTGTCGCGCTGCCGCTGTCGCACTTGTTCGGCCCTGACGCGCTCGAGTATCGGATGCGCGACGCGCAAGCGTGCATCGCCATCGTCGACGCCGAATCCCTTTCGAAACTCTCGCTCGTGCGTGAACGGTTGCCGCAGCTCAACCATTTGATCAGCGTCGCGCAGCAGGCGGAAGCTGGCGTCGGCGCGTGGGATGCAACCCTCACCGCGGCAAGCGACCAGTTCGAGGGAGCGAGCACCGCGGCCGACGACCCGGCTCTCATCATCTACACCAGCGGTACGACCGGGCCGCCGAAAGGCGCACTGATCCCGCACCGTGCCCTGCTCGGCAACCTGCCGGGATTTGTCTGCTCGCACGACTTCTTCCCGCAGCGCGGAGACATGTTCTGGTCGCCCGCCGACTGGGCCTGGACCGGCGGGCTGTTCGATGCCCTGCTCCCTACCTGGCATTTCGGACTGCCCATCCTGGCGGTGCAGGGGCGCTTCGACCCTGAGCGCGCCTTCTGGCTGATGCAGAAATACCGGGTGCGCAATGCTTTTCTCTTTCCCACCGCACTCAAGGCGATGATGAAAGAGGTGCCTGATCCGCGCGGCCGCTTCGAGCTCAATTTACGCAGCCTGATGAGCGGCGGTGAGGCCGTCGGCGAGGCCGTAATGCAGTGGTCGAGGAACGCATTTGGCGTAACCATCAACGAGATCTTCGGGCAGACCGAGATGAATTATGTGATCGGTGGCTGCGCCGCCCTGTTCCCTCCCCGGCCCGGAGCGATGGGGCGCGCCTACCCGGGCCACCGCGTTGCGCTGCTCGACGAGGCAGGCAGCCACGTGCCCGCTGGCGAGGTTGGAGAGATCGCGGTCTGGCGCGAAGGCGATCCGGTCGTGTTCCTGGAGTACTGGCGCGACCCCGACGCAACTCGCGCCAAGTTCTCTCATGGCTGGGGCCGTACCGGGGATCTCGCGAGCCGTGATGCAGACGGCTTCTACTGGTACAAAGGCCGCACCGATGATCTGATCAACAGCGCGGGCTATCGCATCGGTCCGAGCGAGATCGAGGACTGTCTGCTCAAGCACCCTGCAATAGCCAACGCTGCGGTCATCGGCGTACCCGATGCACAGCGCGGCGAGGTGATCAGGGCTTGCGTGGTGCTCGCGCCCGGGAGCGCGCCGTCGGAAGCCCTGAAGGAGCAGATCCAGAAACACGTGCGCTCACGCCTGGCGCCGTACCAGTATCCACGGGAAATCGAGTTCCTGGCGGCGCTGCCCATGACGACGACGGGCAAAGTGCAGCGGCGCGTCCTGCGCGAGCGCTCGCGGCAGGGCGGCGGTTAGCCGGGGTTTGATTTCGCAGGCGCGCCCCCATTTGCTTGTTTTTCGCTGCGCCTTTGATCCATGCACGGTTTCCTCGGCAGGCCATGAATGCTAGGCTTTTGAGTGCATATGACCGCATCTGAAAAATCCATGGTGGGCGATTCCCTGCAACGCTTCTTGTTCGAAGGCGCGCCAGTGCGGGGTGAGATCGTTCATCTCGATGCGACCTGGCGCGCCGTGCTGGACCGGCATGAGTACCCGGAGCCGTTGCGTGCTGCAATGGGTGAGTTGATGGCGGCAGCTGCGCTGTTGTCGGCAACCTTGAAGTTCTCCGGTTCTCTGATCATGCAAGTGCAGGGCACCGGCGCGGTCAAGCTCATCGTGGTCGAGTGCACGAGCGACAACACCATGCGCGCCACCGCTAAGTGGGACGGGGACCTGCCAGCGAGCGGGTTCCGCGAACTGGTTGGCAACGGCAGGTTCGTGATCACCATCGCTCCGGCCGGCGCCAAACAAAGCTATCAGGGCGTGGTCGAGCTGGAGGGCGCGAGCGTAGCCGCAGTGCTCGAGCACTACATGGCCACATCCGAGCAGCTGGTAACGCGCTTGTGGTTGGCGGCGGACACGCAGCAAGCGGCGGGCATGCTGCTTCAGCGGACACCCGGAGCGGCGGCGGACCCGGACGCGTGGAACCGCGCTGTGAAGTTGGGTGAAACAGTCACGGCGTCGGAGCTGCTGACGCTGCCCGCGCGCCAGGTGATACGCCGGCTATATCACGCGGAGGACATTCGCGTATTCGACGCGCGTATCGTGAGCTTCCGCTGTTCGTGTTCGCGTGAGCGCGTGGTCAATATGCTGCGCATGCTGGGTCGATCGGAAGTGAGGTCGATCCTGAGTGAGCGCGGTGCGGTAGAGGTCGATTGCGAGTTCTGCAACCGCCACTATGCGTTCGATCCGGTCGACGCCGAACAGGTATTTGCGTCCGAGATCGTCACCCGCGCTGCCAGCACGAGGCACTAGCGCTCTCGCCCGGCGGGGTTGCGACATCAGACGACGGTCGATGAATGGCCGAAGACAACGATCGGATACGCCTCGATAAGTGGTTGTGGGCGGCACGCTTCTACAAGACGCGTTCGATCGCGGCCGAGGCCGTCGAGGGCGGAAAGGTGCTGGTGAACGGCGCAAGAGTGAAGCCGGCCCGCGCGCTCAAGGTGGGGGATGAGCTCGTGATTCGCACGCTCAGTGCGATATTCACGGTGCACGTCCAGGAACTGTCACCACGCCGCGGCTCGTCCAAGGACGCGGCGACACTGTACACGGAGACGGAACGCAGCAAGGTCGACCGCGAGCAGACTGGGCTTTATCGTCCTCCCCCTCACCCCGGTGCCCAAGCGAGGGGCCGTCCCACCAAGCGTTCCCGCCGTTTGATCCAAAAGTTCCGCGGCGAACCTCTGTAGCGGTGCCGCGAAGCGGGCTGCGCGCCGCGCGAATCCGGTACCATAGTGTTTGTCTACCCACGCCCTTTTTCGCGGGCTTTCGGGCAGTCAACTCAGATTTCAGGAGGCAGTATGAACGACGGACGCGAAGTGGTTGTCTTGAGCGGCGTGCGCACGGCCATCGGAGACTTCGGCGGCGCGCTGAAAGATATCCCGCCCACCGAGCTGGCCGCGAAAGTGGTACGTGAAGCGGTGAGCAGAGCAAAGGTTGCACCCGAGGATGTCGGACACCTGGTCTTCGCCAATGTGATCCACACCGAGCCCAAGGACATGTATTTGTCGCGCGTGGCCGCAATCAACGGCGGGCTGCCCAAGGAAACCCCGGCGCTTACGTTGAACCGACTGTGCGGCAGCGGTCTGCAGGCGATCGTGTCGGCTGCGCAGGCGATCAAACTGGGGGATGCCGATGTCGCTGTCGCGGGCGGCGCGGAGTCGATGAGCCGCGGCATTTATGCCGACTTGAGCGCGCGCTGGGGCGCACGCATGGGCGACCATCAGCTGGTCGACATGATGGTCGGGGCGCTCACCGACCCGTTTGATACCGTGCACATGGGCATTACCGCGGAGAATGTGGCGAGCAAGTGGGGCATTACGCGTCAGCAGCAGGATGAAATGGCGCTCGAGAGTAACCGGCGCGCCGTCAATGCGGCGCAGAAAGGCTACTTCAAAGAGCAGGTGCTGCCGATCGAGATCAAGACCCGCAAGGGCGTCGTGGTGGTTGACACCGATGAGCACCCGCGCGCCGATGCGACGCTCGAGAGCCTGGCGAAATTGAGAACAGTGTTCAAACCGGACGGCTCGGTAACCGCCGGCAACGCCTCGAGCATCAACGACGGTGCTTCGGCCGTGGTTCTGATGGAGCGCAAGGCGGCTGACAAGAAGGGGCTCAAGCCACTGGCGAGGCTGGTGGCGTACGCTCACGCGGGCGTCGACCCCAAGTACATGGGGATCGGACCGGTGCCAGCGGTGAAGAAGGCTTTGGAACGAGCAGGGCTCAAAGTGTCCGACATGGATGTCATCGAGTCCAACGAAGCCTTCGCCGCTCAGGCCTGCGCTGTAGCCAAGGATCTCGGCTTTGACCTGAAGAAGGTCAACCCAAACGGTGGCGCGATCGCGTTGGGCCACCCGATCGGGGCCACCGGCGCAATCCTGGCGGTCAAGGCGGTCTATGAGCTGCAGCGGACCGGGGGCCGCTACGCGCTGGTCACCATGTGCATCGGCGGGGGCCAGGGGATCGCTTCGGTCTTCGAGCGGCTGTAGCGGAGAACGCAGAAATCCGCGCTGCCAAACCAGCGCGGGTTTGCCCTTCCCATAAGCGCAAAATCCCGCCCTGCGCGTTCCAGCCGGGCAGCGCCCTCCCCTGGGATGTTCTAGGTTAGCCCTTACTTTGCCTCTCGCCAGCGCCTGGCGTTGCGCATTGTGCGGTACCAAAAAAAGCTCAAAAAAGAATCAAAAAAGGCTTGACAGATGTCGCCAAATCAATACAATGCGCCTAGTTTTGCGGTGCAGCATTAATAGCCGCTGCCAGCCCTTTCGTGCACTGTCCCCAGGAGATCAGACCCATGATGTTCGCCACACCGGAAGAAGTTGGCGCCCAGAGCAAAAACAATATCGAGCAGGCGCTGAAATTTGCCGAAACGACCGCCGACGCCGCGGAGGAGCTGTTCGACCTCAACCTCAAGACCGCCAAGGCCGCCGGTGCCGACGCGCTCAGGCAGCTGAAGGCACTAGCGGGCGCCAAAGACATCCAGGAGCTCGCCTCGCTTCACACATCCTTCGCGCAGTCCAATGCCGAAAAGCTGTTCGGATACGGCCGCGCGGTCTATGGCTGGAGCACGGACGCGCAGGCGGAGATCACCAAGTTGGTCGATGCCCACATCGCGGAAGTCAACAAGACCTTCGCCGCCGCCCTGGACAAAGCTGCCAGGTCCGCGCCAACAGGCTCCGAGTTTGCGTTCGCGGCAGTCAAATCCGCTATGACCGCCGCAAATCAGGCATACGATGCTCTGACGAAAGCCGGGAAGCAGGTGACAGAGATGACCGAAGCCACGATCAGTGCGACCCCGAATCCGTCGCGCAAGAAGGTCGCCTGAGCACTGCCGGGTCGACAAGGCCGCCGCGGTATGCGGCGGCTTTTTTTCGCGTCAAACCTTCAGCAGATGCTCCCGGTAGTACCTGAGCTCCTCGATTGACTCATAGATGTCGGCAAGCGCTTCGTGCTTGCTCAGTTTGGTGAGGCCCGCGAGGACTGCCGGCCGCCAGCGTCGCGCCAGCTCCTTGAGCGTGCTGACATCCAGATTACGATAGTGGAAGTGCGCCTCCAGCCTGGGCATGTAGCGCGCCAGAAAGCGCCGGTCCTGACATACGGAATTGCCGCACATCGGAGAGGCATTGGCGGGAACCAGGTCGACGAGGAAGCGAAGCATCTCGTCCTCCACCTGTGCCTCGCTCAGGGGCGAAGCTTTGACTTTGTCGATCAGCCCCGAGCGCCCGTGCGTGCCCTTGTTCCAGCTGTCCATCGCATCGAGGATCTCGTCATCCTGATGCACCACGCGCACCGGACCTTGGGCTTGCACATTGAGGTCCTGGTCGGTCACCACCAGCGCCACTTCGATGATGCGGTCGGTTTCGGGGCTCAGGCCGGTCATCTCCATGTCGATCCAGATGAGCCGGCTCGCATCCTGTGCCATAATTTCGCCGCTGAGGTGAGGATTTTTCGGCCCGCCATTGTGTCATAAGCCGCACGCCGACGCGCTTGCACCGCGTTGCACTCGAGTAAATCCATAACATGAACGCGTTCAGCATCGCCTTTCTCGCGGCGCTTGCCGCGACCACCGCCACGCGACTGTGGCTCGCGTGGCGTCACCTGCGCCACATCCGGGCGCACCGGTCCGCAGTTCCAGCCGAGTTTGCCGATCAGATCGCGCTCGAAGCGCACCAGAAAGCGGCGGATTACAGCGAGGCGAAAACCGGACTTGCGATCGTGCGAACGCTGGTGGACACCGGCGTGGTGCTGCTCTTCACCTTCGGCGGCGCGCTGCAGGCCCTCGACAGCTGGGCGGCGAGCTGGACCAGTGGCAACATCCTGCGCGGCGCGGCGCTCATCGCGTCATTCGTCATCTTGACTTCGCTCATCGACCTTCCGTTCAGCTGGTACCGCACGTTCGCGATCGAGACTCGATTCGGCTTCAACAAGATGACCCCCCTCATGTGGCTCGCGGATCTGGGCAAGGGCGCGGCGCTCAGCATCGCGTTCGGACTGCCGCTAATGCTGGCAGTGCTGTGGCTAATGAGCAGAATGGGCGAGTGGTGGTGGCTGTACGTCTGGGTCGTGTGGGTCGGGTTCAGCGTCTTCATGATGGCCATCTATCCAGCCTTCATCGCCCCGCTGTTCAACAAGTTCACGCCCATGGGCGAGGGTTCGCTCCGGGCGCGCATCGAGCGTCTGTTGGCGAAATGCGGGTTCAGATCGAGCGGGCTGTTCGTGATGGACGGCTCCAGACGCAGCAGCCATGGAAACGCGTATTTCACTGGCTTCGGCAAGACCAAGCGCATCGTGTTCTTCGATACGCTCATCTCCCGCCTCAACGAAGGCGAGATCGAAGCGGTGCTCGCGCACGAGTTGGGACACTTCAAGCTACATCACGTCATTCGCCGCATGCTGTGGACCTTCGCTGTGAGCCTATTCGCGCTCGGTCTGTTGGGTTATGTCAAGGACCAGGCCTGGTTCTACCTGGGCCTGGGGGTTGCCTACCCCGCCACCGACGGCATGGCGCTGCTGCTGTTCCTGCTGGTCGTGCCTGCGTTTACTTTCCTGCTGCAGCCTTTGGTGGCGATGTACTCCCGCAAACACGAGTTTGAGGCCGATGCGTACGCGGCTCGCTACAGCTCCGCGCGTGAGCTGGTGAACGCGCTGGTCAAGCTGTATAAAGACAACGCATCTACCCTCACGCCAGACCCGCTGCACTCCGCGTTCTACGACTCTCACCCCCCGGCTCGCGCCCGCATCGCTCGTCTCCATACGCTCGGCGCGCCCTGACCAACCTATCGGAGCGCGACAACTCGCCTGCTGAGCTCTGCGTGTCGGCCGTCACGGTGCATACCCGGTCATTTCTCACCGCGATCACTATCATCCTCGCCGGCGCAGCGATCGTGCTCGTCCAAGGCTGCGGGGGGACGAAGGGCATCGCCGAAGTCCCTGAATGCCGCGGCGCCGCGGACAGCCTGCGCAAATCGGAGTTCGAGAGCGCGACCCACTTTCTGACGCGCCAGGCCGACGCTTACTCCGACTGCATGACCGCGCACGGTTACGTGTTCGACCAGGCGCAGCTTGACGAACGCATCGACCACATTCGCCAAGTCCACAACGCGGATGTCATGGGAGGTGACCCGTATTATGTGATTGCCAAGCGCCGACAAGAGCTGCGCATGTCGCCAGCGCTGTGGCGCCCTGCTGGATCCTGAACGCGGACTGAGGCTCGTTTCGGCGACACCCGTCGTCCGCTAAGCCCTTCTTTTTCCTAGTCTGACAGCTCCTCTGTAAGTGTAAACAAATCTAAAGTTTTTCCGCTCACCTGCTGATAAACAGGCTGCGGGGAGGGATCTTCGACAACGCTCGGGCGCATGTGCATCACCAGCTGCGTCCGGCCCGCCGTCAGAGCCACCACGCAACTGTCAAAGGGCAAACCCACCGAAAGGTTGGGGGCGCAAAGTCACCGGTCTAACGAGCTAGAGGCTCCATGACAGCGGGACCGCCAGAATGCTGTCGAGCCGAGGCTGCCACCTTCCGGTCTTTCTCGAAACGGGGCGCGCCGGGCCTTCACTCTCGCTTCGGCGGCGTCACATGCTCGAGTGGTCGCCTCAGCGCCCGCTGCTGACGGTCCTCCGTGGAGTCCATCGATGAGCAATAGCGCGGCGTCAAACGTCATCCCGATGCGGGACGAGCTCGATCGTCCGGTCTCCAATTCTCAGGAGGCGCAGTTCGAGCGCCTGCTCAAGGAGTGTCGCACCCTCGCTGTCGATCGACTGTTGAGCTCGGTGCGCTCCATGCTGGACAAGGTCGAGGATACTCTCTGGGGTTTGGCTGATCACACCCATGATCGGGAACTACGCGATCTGTACATCACCGCAAAGGACAAAGCGCTCGCGCAGCGCAAGCAGATCGAAGAGCATTTCCGCGAGAACTATCTCGCTGAGTTCACCAACCGCATCAACCGCAAGCAGCGCGACGAATTCAGCCGCTTCGACCTGTCGACCCTCGAACTGGGCCTGGTCAACGACGAGGACCTCGAGGAAACGCTGAAGGTCAATGAGATGGCGGGCAAGCTGCGCCGCTACTGCGAGGAAGAGCTTCACGCGTTGGACCAGCGCGTAGGCGTGCTGATCGGCGATGCGAATCTGCAGGGCGAAGGCAATCCTTTCAGCCCGCAAGCCGTCTGCAGCGCCTACAAACAGACCTGCCGCCACCTCGAGCCCAACCTCAAGGTGCGGATGATCTTCCACAAGCTGTTCGACGACCATGTGCTCGACGACGTTCGCTCGATCTACAAGGATCTGAACGCCCTGCTGAGCCAAAGATCGATCCTGCCGAAGATACGCTACGGCGTGCGGCGCTCAACCGGAGGAGTCCATGCGCGCAGCGGCCTGGCCGCAGGTCTTCCTCCCGCGCTGACGGCGGGAGGCGGAGTCCCGGGCGCTGCCGTGGGCGATGCCGGCTACGCTGCGGACGCCGGGGGCGGAGAGCAGGACTTCTTCGCGGTGCTGCAAGGCTTGATGGCGATGAACGCGCAAGGCGCTCAACTTGCGGGCCCACCGCCTCTCGGTGCGAGCGCAGTTCCCGGCGCGTCCGGCGGCGTGGTGTCACCCGCAGCCGGCGGCATGGTTCAGGTGCCGGGTTTCCCTCCCATCATGGGAATGCCGGCGAGCGCACAGAGTGTGGCTGGCGCTCGCGGCGGCGGCGCAATCACAGGCGCGACCGCCCTTCCCGGCGGCTTTCTCCACGGCGCCGAGCTGATCGGCTCGCTCACGCGCCTGCAGCAGGGCGATATCGGCGCGATCTCCGGAGTCGCGCCGGCGTTGGACGTCTCGGCTGTCAAGGCCGGGACGACCAATGTGGTGCGCCAACTCAAGTCCAGCGAAATCGGCACCAGCGTTGACCAGACGGACGGCATGACCATCGACATCGTCGCCATGCTGTTCGATCACATCTTCGACGACAAGCGCGTTCCGCAGGCGCTCAAGGCGCTGATCGGCCGCCTGCAGATCCCGGTCGTGAAGGTGGCCGTGCTGGACAAGAAATTCTTCTCCAAGAAGTCGCACCCGGCGCGCCGCATGCTCGATGCGCTGGGCGAGTTCGCGTTTGGGCTGGATGAGAGCTTCAATCAAGACTCGCCGGTGTTCAAACGCCTCGAGAGCATCGTCCAGCGCCTGCTCGATGGCTTCGAGGACAACATCGAGATATTCGAGCTTCTGCACGCGGATCTGCTCACGCTGATCCGTGAAGAGAATCAACGTGCCGAGCAGGCCGCCAAAGAAGCCGCACGCAAGATCGCCTACATGGAGCGGCTCGAGGTCGGCAAGGCGGTAGCGCAGTTCGAGATCAAGAAGCGCGCGGAAACGGCGCGCATGCCACAGCTGATTCTCAAGTTCCTGGCCGACGAGTGGGTGAAGCTGCTGCTGCTCGCACACGCGCGTCACGGCAAAGACAGCGACGCCTGGAAGAGCGCGCTGGAGACGATGGATCTGCTCATCTGGAGCGTCAAGCAGAAGCAGTCCATCGAAGAGCGCCGCAAGCTGGCCGCTCTACTCGCTGGCTTGCTCAAGCGGGTAAACGCTGGACTGCAGGCGATCGCGACCGAAGCCGATCGGCGCCGGCAGTTCTTCGCCCGGCTCATGCGGCTGCACACCAGGGTCATTAGCACGGGCTCGGCACAAAGGTCCGCGCACGCCGCCGTGGCCGCAGGCGAAGTCAGCGTCGGCCAGAGGGAGGGCGTGCCGACCTTGTCGGACAGTGTCGATACCTCCCCGCAGCTCGAGCCGGCGTCACGAGCAGCCGCCCCGTCGAGCCCATCAGCGACTCACGAAGCCGCAGGCGAGCCGCCGCAAACGCTTCGATCCGATGTCGACGAAGACGCCGAGCCGGCGACCGCAGCGCCTGACTTCTCCAACATCAAGATCAAGAATCCGTTTGGCGAGGGCGAGATCGAAGTCGAGGAAATCAGCCTGCCCGAGCTGCCGGGCTACTCGGAGGTCTCCGCTGAGTTGGGCGAGGCCGCGCCGCGGCCCAAGCCCAGCGACGACGACGACCAATACGGCCAGCTCGTCACCGATCTCAAGGCCGGCGACTGGGTCGAGTTCCGAGACGACGACCGACGCATTCAAGCCAAGCTCTCTTACGTGAGCCCGGTCAAAGGCACCTACCTGTTCGTCAATCGTCACGGTGTCAAAGTCGGGGAGTACTCGCTGTATCAGCTAACGCGAGATTTCCGGACAGGCCGGGCGATTGCGCTCGAATCCGTGCCGCTCTTCGACCGTGCCATGCGCAGCCTCGTGGGCGTGCTCAAGAAGACCGCGAAGTAGGATCGCCGCTTCGCTCCATCGGGACTACCGCCCGAAGCGCGCTCCGATTCAGATCCCGACCCAGCGCGCCAGCGTCACCAGCAGCAAGACGATCATCCCGATCACCAGCGTGCGCCAGATGAGTCCCACTGCGCTTTGCATGTAGTTGGTATCCGGCTCGTCTCCTGTTCCCAGCTGAGCTCGATAGTCCGCGCCAGCCCCCCTGGGCAGGGGTCCCCCGAGCCTCACGCCGAGCGCGCCTGCGCCGCTCGCGAGCACGATGCCGAGCTCGGGATCGGCCCACGCGGCGGGCTGTGCGCGCCAGCACTGCAAAGCGTCCTCCAGATCGCCTGCTATGGCGAACCCAATTGCCGTGAGCCTTACCGGAACCCAGTCCAACACGCTCAGAGCGCGCGACGAAAACTGACCGAAGGCGTGAAAATCCTCGTCCTTGCGTCGCCCCCACTCGTCAGCCAGCAAGGCTGACAGCTTGTACAAGACCGCCCCCGCCGGTCCGGGCAGCACCACGAACCAGGCGACGACGGCGAACAAGTCCCGATGCGCACGAAGCAACGCGCTTTCGATCGCGACGCGGGCGATGTCGCTCTCGCTGTATTGCTGGGCAGACTCACCGCGCCAGCGCTGGACCAAGTCGCGCGCACGTTCCAATTCTCCTGCATGCAAGGCCTCGATGATGGCGGAGTATTCTCGCAGCATGGGCTTGAAATCGATGCACGCATACAGCACCGCCACAGCCCAGGCCCACGCGAACAGGGGACCCAGAGCGGAAAGCAGATAATGCACGACGAGCGCAAGAGCGACCCAGGGCAGAACGCCCACCAGCCAGCCGATCATGCCGTGTACCGTCTGACCGGCGTTCAAGTCGCGCGCCAGGCGTCCAGCATAACGCGTGAACGACAGCTCGAGTACGCTCGGATGTGTCAGCGGGCGCAGCTGCTCCAGAAACAGCGCCGCCAGCACGCACAGAAAGGACATCGCTCTTCAGAAGAACGTCTTGACGGTCGCGTCGAGCGCGTCGCGCATGTCTGCATCGTCCGTGATTGGGCGCACCAGCGCGACGCTGCAAGCCGATACGGGATCGACGCCCTGAGCCATCAGCGAGCCGGCATAGATCAGCATTCGGGTCGAGAGCCCCTCGTCCAGGCCATGCCCCTTCAGGTTCCGCGCCCGCTCACCAATTGACACCAGCTGCGCGGCGAGTTGCGGCGATACGCCCGATTCGTGCGCGACGATCTCGATCTCGACCTCTCGCGGCGGCCAGCCGAAATCGAGCGCTCCGAACCTCTGCTTGGTCGATTGCTTGAGGTCCTTCATGATGTTCTGGTAACCGGGATTGTAGGAAATGACCAGCTGGAAGTCCGGGTGGGCGTGCACCAGTTCACCCTTCTTCTCGAGCGGCAGCACCCGGCGCGCGTCGGTGAGCGGATGGATCACGACCGTCGTGTCCTGACGCGCCTCCACGATCTCGTCCAGATAGCAGATGGCCCCATGCCGCACTGCGAGCGTGAGCGGGCCATCCTGCCAGCGCGTGCCATGCGCATCGAGCAGGTGCCGTCCGACCAGATCCGAGGCGATCATGTCCTCGTGGCAGGCCAGGGTGACCAGCGGCTTGCCCAGCCGCCAAGCCATGTATTCCACGAAGCGCGTCTTCCCGCAGCCGGTCGGACCCTTGAGCATCATGGGCATGCGCACCGCGTAGGCCGCTTCGTACAACTCGACCTCCCGGCCGGTCGGGCGATAGTACGGTTGTGACCGAATCAAATACTGACTGATCAGGTCGTCTGCTGTGTATCGATCCACGGAACTCATCTCGCGTCGCCTGCCCCGCATTATCCCGCAGCTTGACAGCGAGTGCCGGCGAACGACCGCGCAGCGCTTCCGACCCGAGCCGGCAGCACCTCTGCAGACCTTCAGATATCTTCGTTCTCGCGGGGAGAGGACGGCCCGTCGGCACCGTCGCGGATCAGCTCGATGGCTTCGCGCAGGGTCCGCTCGGGCAGTGCATTGAGCACGCCCGCCAGCACATCGGCAGCCTGGTAGGTGGATTCGGGCAAAGTGTGGTTGTCGAGCTTGGCGATGAAGACGGCCGCCGCGCCGGTAGCCCGAAGCAGGGTCTCACGTTCGACCAGAAGCGTCTCTACTCGACGCAGCAGCACCGCTTCCCGTTCGTGGTCGGAATCTGGCACGGCCCTCCTCGCTCTCCCGCATCCCGGGATGTCCCCGGGCGCCATTATGCGCGCCGCATGAGCGGCGCGTGCGCTATCGCAGGATCAGCCCCCTATTCCCCTGGCCGAGCATCCCGACCGTCGTCAGGGCCGCTCTCGCCGAGCGTCTCGCCCAGCTCCTCGCGCACCAGCTCGATCGCGTCGCGCAAGGTTTCCTCGGGCAATCCGTTGATCGTGGTCGCGAGGATACCAGCCGCCTCGTATGCAGACTCGGGCAACGTCTGGCTCTCGAGCTTGGCGACGAACATGGCCGCCGCGCCCGTCGAGCGCAGCAGGCTTGCCCGTTCGGCCATGAGCATCTCGATTTCCGCGCGCAGCATAGCGAGCTCCTGTTCCCGCTGGAAATCAGATGCTCTTCGACCTGTTTGGGTGGTCCGTCTCTCGTTCTGGGTCATCTTGCCTCCCGCTGGGGTCGCGCCGGTGCGGTTTTTGGCTAGCTATCCTCGCCGGCACCGCCTCGGTTTGCGAGCAGAGCACGAGTCGTGCCCGCTCGCCGTCCCGGTCTCTTAAAAGCCCTCAATCAGCTGCGCGCAGGAGCTCGTAGAGGGTATGCAGCATGCCCGCAGTGGCGCCCCAGATGTTGCGCCCTTGATACGGCATCGCGTAGTAGTTCCGGCGCCGTCCTCTGATCTCGTCGCTGTGCCGCTCGTGGTGCGTGGGGTCCATGAAAAAGGCCAATGGCACCTCGAACACGTCGGCCACCTCGAACGGATCGAGCGACAGCCGAACGGGCGGTTCGATCCATCCCACGACAGGGGTGACACGAAAGCCGGTCGGGATATCCCACTCCGGCAAAGCACCGATGATCTCCACCTCGCTCGGCGCAATGCCAATCTCCTCGTGCGCCTCGCGCAGCGCCGTTGCCACGCGATCGACGTCTGCTCCGTCCACACGTCCACCTGGAAAACTCACCTGGCCGGCATGGTCATGCAGATGCCCCGTACGCTGTGTCAGCAGGACGGTGATGCCCTCGGGCTGGTTGATCAGCGGCACGAGCACCGCGGCCGGGACTACATTCTCGCCGGGCGGGTGGGCATAACGCTGGAACTGCGGGTCGTCAGCGATCGGAAGCGCGGAGTGCAGCCGATCGCGGATCCACTCGCGGTTCAAGCTTGGAGACAGCGTGACGGTCACAGGGAAGGATCAGAGACGAAGGAGCGTATTTTACGCCCCCGATACCGCGAGCGCCGCAAATCGGCCGCGCGCCGTTTCGCTATATTCGGGCAAAGACGACAAAAGGATCTACTGAAGGCTGCGCGGCGCAGCCGTCAGCTCTTCGACCGCAGTCCGCGCTGCGGTCAGATGCGGATTCACACGCAGAGCGGCGCGAAACACAAACACCGCTGACGTGCGCTCGCCGCAACCGCGGAAGATCTCCGCCAGGCCGCATAGCGCACCAAAATGGCGCGGTTCAAGCTGCAGCGTGCGATGGATATCGTGCACGCACTCCTCGTCGCGCTCGAGCAGATAGTAGAGCGTCGCGCGCTTGTTCCACGCCTCCGCAAAGTCCGGGCAGGCACGCAGCAAGCGGTTGAGGCGGGTCTCGGCGATGTCGTACAGCTGCCGGGCGATCTCGGTGGCGGTCCGCTCGAGCTCGGCAGCGGCGAGGCGATGCGGATGGTGCATCCACAGCCTCCAGATCTGCTGCTCGATCTCGTCTGCGTCGCAACCGGGCGCCACAAGGCTGTGGAAGAGCTGGTCGAGGCGCGATGGCAGCACCGTCGCCGGGCGCCGCGCGCCGAGCGTGGAAACCAGCTTGAGCGTATCGACGTACATGCACGCAGACCTCGCCGCAGTCTAAGCAAAGGCGATGCCGGGCGCAAACAAACAAGATCGCCGCGCGCCCGAGCGTGCACCGGTCGAACGTTTGCTCAAGCAGACACGATTCGAATGGTCCAGAAGTCGTCGGACAGATTGCTGTCGGTGAGGTACCCGTAGGGCATGGTGAAGTAGCCCTTGATCCCCCACGTCTTGCCCCACGAGTTGCGCACGATGAAGCGCTGTGCGGCCTCGTCGTAGCCCACGGCCAGCACCGCGTGACCTCCGAGCGTCTTCTCGTTCGGCTTGGGCATCGGAACCTGACCGGTCTTGGCCACCGCGTCGCTCTCGAAGCTCTCGTATACGGTGAAACCGAACACGATGGGATAGCCAGACGCGAGACACCCTTTGAGCTGAGACGGCGTCTGCACCACGCGCTGGTACGTCACCGCCTTGTACTTGCGGGCATCCTTATAGCACTGGGGGGGCGGCTTGGCGGCAAACTTGGCGATATCGTAGGGCCATTCTTTCTCCGGACAATCGCCGTCGTGCGCCACGGTCTTGATGCCATCGCGGATCTGAGCGCCGCTGTCCGACTTGACGGTCCCCTCGATCACCCGTTCGTTGTAGTAGATGAACAGCCGCGAGGGAACGAAGTTCGGCGAGAGCTTCTGCTTCATGCGGTCGAACTGGATCGCCGCGCCGATCGCATTCGCGGTGCAGCTGCCGAGCTGACCCTGGTCGTACACTGGAGGGCATTTCCCCCGCAGGTCCACCTTGGCGGGGAGCTTGGCCAGATGAACAACCGGCGCCGCGTACAAATGGTCGCGGTGGTCGGGCAGATCGGGAATCCACCCGTAGCGCTGGATCTTTTGTGTCCGAAGAGCCATATTCTTTCCCTCCTCACTGGATGACGAACACCTGCAGACAAGTCGTGAATCAAGCTGGATGCGCGTGTCAACGCTACCGCACGTCGCAACGCAGAATATGAGAGGCGGCACACCGGTGCGATAGAACCAAAGCAATAGGCCGTGTGCCGGCAATAGCGTAGCATGCAACGCGAGATACGCCGACAAGAACAACGACGAGCGGCGGTTGCGCACACGCGGCAACGCCCGCCCAGTGCATCGGAGCCGACATGAACCAAGAAGAACTCTGTTTCACTCCCGCAACAGAGCTCGCACGGATGATCCGTACCAGGATTGTGTCGCCGGTAGAAGTCATGCGGGCGACTTTGGCACGCGCGCAGCAGCTCAATCCACGCCTCAACGCGATCTGCACGCCAACCTACGAAGCGGCGAGCGAGGCAGCGCGGGACGCGGAAGCAGCGGTGATGCGCGGCGCGCCGCTCGGCATCCTGCACGGCATTCCAACCACCATCAAGGATCTTTCTTTCACCAAAGCCGTGCGGACCATGGCGGGCTCACACGTATTCCGCGACCGCATTCCCGATTTCGATCATCTGCACGTCGAACGCTTGCGGGCGGCGGGAGCGATATCGATCGGAAAGACCACGGTCTCGGAGCTCGGGTGGAAGGGCGTGAGCAACAGTCCGCTGACCGGCGTCACGCACAACCCGTGGAAGCAGGGTATGAACGCGGGCGCATCGAGCGCTGGCGCGGCGGTGTGCGCCGCGGCGGGCATCGCCCCGATTCACCAGGGCTCGGACGGCGCCGGCTCGGTCCGCATGCCGGCGGCGTTCTGCGGCGCCTATGGTCTCAAGCCCTCCTACGGGCGGATTCCGTACTGGCCGCAGCCGAACAACGGCCTCATCTCGCACGTCGGCCCATTGACACGCACCGTGGCCGACGCAGCGCTGATGCTGACGGCGCTCGCCGGACCGGACGATCGCGACATGACGAGCCTGGAAGCGCCGCCTGAGGACTTTCTCGGGCGCCTCGAGGCGGGCGTGGCCGGCCTCAAGGTCGCCTACAGCGCCGACCTCGGCTACCTCAGGGTCGATCCCGAAGTCGCTGCGGCGGTGAAAGCCGCGGCCCTCGCGTTCGGGGAGCAGGGCTGCGTCGTGGAAGAGGTCAATCCAGGATGGGGCGATCCGATCGAAATGGAGCACTGCCACTTCGCTTCGAACTACGCCGGCATGCTGGGTCCGTCGCTCGACAAGTGGCAGGACAAGATGGATGCCGGGCTGGTCGCGCTGACCCGGCATGGCATGACGTACAGCGCAGGCGACTACTGCCGGGCGCAGGGCGAAAGACTGCTCTACCACGACAAGATGCGCGCGTTTTTCGAGCGCTACGATCTGCTGCTCACACCCTCGCTGTCGGTTGCCGCCTTCCCTGCAGACCGGCTGATTCCTTCGCATTGGGAGCAGCATCCCTGGGACTGGCTGCGCTGGGCCGGATTCAGCTATCCGTTCAACCTGACCGGCTTTCCGGCCGCAACCTGCCCTTGCGGCTTGACCCCGGACGGACTGCCGGTCGGGCTCCAGATCGTCGCCGGCCGCTTCCGGGACCTGCGCGTGCTGCAGGCGTCCCGAGCCTTCGAGCGCGCGCGTCCCTGGGCGCAGCTGCGTCCGCCTCTGTAATCGCTCCGGGCTAAGGTGTGGCGGCCCTCGCTTCGGCAGCGGGGGCGGTTGCGGGCCACCGCAACCGGTCGAGGAGCAGATAGATGACTGGGGTCGTGAACAGAGTCAGCAGCTGCGACACGGCCATGCCGCCGACGATGGTGATGCCGAGCGGCCGGCGCAGCTCGGCTCCCGTCCCGGTGGCGATCGCGAGCGGCACCGCACCAAGCAGCGCCGCCAGCGTGGTCATGGTGATCGGCCGGAAGCGCTCGATGCAGGCCTCGAAGATCGCCTGCTCCGGCGGCAACCCGCGCTTGCGCTCCGCCTCGAGCGCAAAGTCGACCATCATGATGCCGTTCTTCTTCACGATGCCGATCAGCAGGATGATCCCGATCAAAGCGATGATCGTGAGGTCCATGCCCGCGACGCGCAAAGCGAGCAACGCGCCGACGCCTGCGGAAGGCAATGTGGAGAGAATCGTCAGCGGATGGAGGAGGCTCTCGTACAGAATGCCGAGCACGATATAGATCGTCACCAGCGCCGCAGCGATGAGCAGCGGCTGATCGCGCATCTGCTGGTTGAAGGCACGCGCATCTCCTGCAAACTCCGCATGCAGGGTGTCCGGCAGATGCAGCTCGCCCACCGCCTGCAGGATGCGCGCCCCGGCGTCGCTGAGCGAGACGTCGGGGGCCAGATTGTAGGTGATGGTGACAGCGGGAAATTGCCCTTGATGATTCACGACCAGCGGGCTCAATGACCGCTCGGCATGCGTCACAGCGGTAAGCGGCACGCTGACTCCGCCGGCGCCCGCCACGTAGATGCGCTGCAACGCGCTGGGGTCTCTGGCCAGCTGCGGATCGACTTCCAGGATCACGCGGTACTGGTTGCGCGGCGTGTAGATGATCGAGATCTGGCGCTGCGAGAACGCGTTCCCCAGGGCGTCGTCGATGTCCTGCACGCGCACGCCCAGGCGCGCCGCGGTGGTCCTGTCGATCCGGATGTTGAGCTGCATGCCGCCCTGCTCCCGGTCGGTCGATACGTCGATCAGCCCGGGCAATGCTCGCAGCCGTGAAAGCACCTGCGGCAGCCATTGAAGTAGCTCGTCATAGTCGGGATCCCACAGCGTGAATTGATACTGGGACTTGCTCGAGCGCGCGCCTACGCGCAGGTCTTGAGTCGGAACGAGGTAGACGCTGATCCCAGGTATGCGCGCGAGCTTGTGGCGAAGGCGGTCGATCACGCGGAACACGCTCGCACCGCGCTCCTCGAGGGGCTTGAGCGTGATGTAGACGCGCCCCTGGTTGACCGAAGCGTTGCCTCCCGAGGATCCGATGAACGAGCCGATGGCGGCAACGGCGGGATCCGCCACGATGACCTCGCCGACGCGCTGCTGCAGCGCTTGCATCGCCTCGAAGGAAATGTCCGGAGACGCCTCGGTCATCGCCATGACGAGGCCCGTGTCGTCCTGCGGGAAAAAGCCCTTGGGCGCGTCGACGTACATCTGCACGGTCGCAGCCACGGTCGCCAGCATCACGGCCAGCATCAGATAACGGTGCCGCAGCGACCAGCGCAGCCCGCGTGCGTAGGCCGCAGTCAGCCTGCTGAGCAAAGGCTCCATCAACCGGTCGAGGCGTGACATGCGCGGTGAGGTTCTTCCGAAGCGCGCGCAGATCATGGGCGTCACCGTGAGGGACACCACGGCGGAGATGGCAATCGCGAAGGTCATCGTCACAGCGAACTCGCGGAGCAGCCGCCCCACCACCCCGCCCATGAACAGGATCGGGATAAAGGCGGCAATCAGCGACACCGTGATCGAAACGACGGTAAAGCCGATCTGGCGCGCGCCCTCGGAAGCCGCCCTGAGCGGCGTCATGCCCGCCTCGACATTGCGAAACACGGTCTCGATCATCACGATCGCGTCATCGACCACGAAGCCGACCGAGATCGTGAGCGCCATCAGGGACAGATTGTCCAGCGTGAACCCCGCGGCCCACATGGCTGCGGCGGTCCCCGCCAGCGACAGCGGGACGGTCACGCCGGCCGCCACGGTGGGCGTGAGGCGGCGCAGGAACAGCAGAACCACCAGCATGACGAGCGCGATGCTGGCCGCGAGCGTGAATTGCAGGTGCTCGACGCTCGCGCGAATGGTCACGGTGCGGTCCGACAGCACGGCGACCTTGATGCCGGCCGGAATCCAGCGAGCCAACTCGGGCAGCAGTTTGCGAATCCGGTCCACGGTTTCGATCACGTTGGCGTCGGCTCGCTTCAGCACGGTCATCAGAACGGCGGGCCGCTTGTCATACCAGCCGGCCATGAGGCTGTTCCGGACCCCGGACTCCACCGACGCCACGGCATCGAGACTCACGACCGCGCCCGAAGAAGCTCTGACTACGATGGGACGATAGTCCGCCGCGGTCATGAGCTGATCGTTCGTCCCGATGGTGCCACCCTGCAGCGCCCCGTCGAAGCTGCCCACGGGATTGCCCGCGGTGGCGTTGACGATCGCGCTCTGCACCTGGTCGAGGCTGATCTTCATGCCGGCCAGCGCCGCCGGATCGATCCGCACGCGGACCGCTGGCTGCTCGGCCCCGTTGACCGTCACCTCAGCCACACCTTCGACCTGCGACAGCCGTTGCGCCAGCACCGTGTCTGCGGCGTCGTAGATCGTGCGCGGCGGCAGGATATCGGAGGTGAGCGCCAGGATGATGATCGGCGCGTCCGCCGGGTTCGACTTGCGAACGCCTGGCGAAGTCGGAAGGTCCCCGGGCAGGTCGCTGACCGCCGCGTTGATGGCCGCCTGCACATCGCGCGCCGCCCCGTCGATGTCGCGGTCCAGATCGAACTGGACCGAGATGCTGCTCGAGCCGAGCGAGCTCACGGACGTAAGCTCCGTCACGCCGGAAATCTCCGCCAACCGCCGCTCGAGGGGCGCTGCGACCGTCTTCGCCATGATCGACGGATCGGCGCCAGGCCGCCCCGCGGAGACGTGGATCGTGGGATAGTCCACCCGCGGCAGGCTCGCGACGGGCAGGAAGCGGTACGCCACCGCTCCGACCAGCACCAGCCCGATGGCGAGCAACGTGGTGGCGACCGGACGCCGGATGAACGGCTCCGAGATGCTCGCGTAGTTCATCGCTTACAGGGCGCGGGCTGCGGTGTCACGTCCGGGCCCCGCCAAGCGAGCGGCGCGCGCACGCAACCGCTCCATCCAGAGGTAGATGACCGGCGTCGTGTAGAGGGTGAGGAGCTGGCTCACCAGCAAACCGCCGATGATCGTCACGCCTAGAGGGATGCGCAGCTCCGAGCCCGTCCCATGCCCCAATGCCAGCGGAATGGCGCCGAGGAGCGCGGCGGCCGTGGTCATCATGATCGGGCGGAAGCGCAGTAGACAGGCTTGCACGATGGACTCGCGTGGCGGCAAACCCTGCGTTCGCTCGGCCTCCAGCGCAAAGTCGATCATCATGATCGCGTTCTTCTTGACGATCCCCATCAGCAGCACGATCCCGATCAGCGCAACGACAGAGAAGTCCAGACCGCAAAGCAACAGCGCGAGCAGCGCCCCCACCCCGGCCGAGGGCAGCGTGGAGAGGATCGTCAGCGGGTGGATGAAGCTCTCGTAGAGCACACCCAGCACGATGTAGATGGTGACCGTGGCAGCGAGGATCAGCCAGGGCTCGCCGGCCAGGGAACGGGCGAATTCGGCTGCGTCGCCGGAATAGCTGCCGACCACGGTGGCCGGCATGCCAATCGAGCGCTCGGCCTCCGAGACCGTGCGCACGGCTTCGCCGAGAGAGCCGCCAGGCGCGACGTCGAAGCTCAAGGTCACGGCCGGGAACTGCTCCTGGTGGTTGATCGTGAGGGGCGCCGTGATCCGCGACACGCGATTGAGCGCGGCGAGCGGCACCTGCACGTCCGTCGACGAGGGGACATACACCTTCGACAGTACCGACATGTCGCGCTGGAAGCGCGGCTCCGCCTCCAGGACGACGCGATACTGGTTCGCCTGCGCGTAAATGGTCGAGACCTGGCGCTGGCCGAACAGGTCGTACAGCGTGTCGTCGATGGTCTGCATCGACACGCCGAAGCGACCGGCGGCGACACGGTCCACCTCGACCGAAGCCCGCAGCCCGTTCTCCTGCAGATCCGAAGCCACACCACGCAACGCCGGCGAGGCGCGCAGCGCCTGCAGCAGCTTGTCCGACCACTGCGCCACCTCGCGCGCATCGGTGTCGACCAGCGTGTACTGATACTGCGTGCGGCTCGGCCGCGTACTGATCTGAATGTCCTGCACCGGCTGGAAATACACGCTCATACCCGCCACCGACGCCAGTTGACGCTGCAGGCGCGCGACGATTTCGGGCGCGGCGCTGGCGCGAACGTCACGCGCGCGAAGCGTGATGGTCAGGTGCCCGGCGTTGGCGGTGGTATTGATCGTGCCGGCGCCTACGAGCGAGGCCACTCCCGTGACATCCGGGTCGCGTGCGATGACATCGGCCACCTGCGCCTGCAGCCGCTGCATCTGCTCGAACGAGACGTCTGCTGCGGCCTCCGTCACGGCCGTGATCAGGCCGGTGTCCTGCAGTGGCAGGAAACCCTTCGGCACCACGATGTACAGCAGTACTGTCAGCACCAGCGTCGCCACGGCCACCAGCAGTGTGAGACCCTGCCGCT
>DATJZQ010000113.1:0-3537 GCA_035499005.1 Burkholderiales bacterium
CGGTGCCATGAACGCGACCTGATAGCCGGACTCGATCGCCTGCAGGGCGGCGAGCGCGGCGACTACGGTCTTGCCGCTGCCGACATCGCCCTGCAGCAGGCGCTGCATGGGCTCGGCGCGCGCGAGATCGTGCCGGATCTCGCCGATTACCCGTCGCTGCGCGGCGGTGAGCGCGAAAGGCAGGCGCGCGTAGAGGCGAGCGCTGAGCGAACCGTCACCCGGCAGGCGCGGCGCGCGGCGTCGCGCCCGCGCGCGGCGGTGCATCTTGAGCGAAAGCTGCTGGGCGAGAAGCTCGTCGAATTTGAGCCGCACCCACGCCGGGTGCGTGCGTCCGTCGAGCGCCGGCTGCGAGGCGTCGACCGGGGGCTCATGCAGGTAGCGCACGGCCTTCTCGAAGCCCCACAGGCGGCGCGGTTCGCGCGTCCACGGCGGCAGGGTTTCGGCGAGATACGCGGGATCGTGTGCGAGCGCCTGCTGCACGAGCTTGCGCAGGTTGTCCTGCGACAGCCCCGCGGTAGTGGGATACACCGGCGTCAGGCGGTCGGGCAGCGGCGCCCCCGGCGCGACGGCGTGGTAGGTGGGATGCACCATCTCCATGCCGTAATAGCCCTCGCGAACTTCGCCGAAGGCACGCACGCGCCGCCCCTCGCCAAGCGCCTTTTGCTGACTGGGATAGAAGTTGAAGAAGCGCAGCACGAGCCTCGCCTCGCCATCCTCGAGCAGGCAAACGAGTTGACGCCGCGGACGGTACTGAATCTCGGTATTGGTGACCGTCGCTTCGACCTGCCACGCGCGGCCGGGCTGCAATGCGGCCAGCGGACAAAGTTGGGTGTGGTCCTCGTAGCGAAGCGGCAGGTGGAGCACGAGATCCTGCTCGCGCGCGATGCCGAGGCGCGCGAGCTTGTCCGCGAGGGCGTTGCCCGGCCCCGGGCCAGCGGTCTGGTTCGCGGTCGCAGACTTTGTCACGCGTGGCGAGACGCTCTTTCCCATCGCCGCGCGCCTGCGAGAGTCCGGTCGCCGCGGCGGTTCGCGATCGATGGATGCGTCACCTGAGCCCGTATTTCTCCTGCAGCAGACACGTGCCGAGCACCCGGAAAAGCACAATGTCCATCAGCTTTGATTGCTTTCCGCTCACGGTTGGACGACGGTCGAGAATGTCCAGGATGCGACCCTGATCGAAGAACGGCACCGCTGCCAGAGCCGGCCCGCGCAGCGTATCGTGAAGGAGTGTGGAAAGCCGTCCACTGACGAGATCGATCGACTTGCCGAAAGGAAAGGGCTGCTTTTCGCGGCGGTAGACTGCCTCGGTGACGTAAGGCCGGGCGGCTTCGCGCAGAACGTACTTGTCGACGCCATCGCGCCGCTTGACGCTGTAGGGCATGTCGCGCACCAACTCGACCACGTGATGATCCAGGAACGGCACGCGGCCCTCGATCGAGTGCGCCATCTGCGAACGGTCCCCGGCTTGGCTCAGGAAAAATGCGGGCAGCCTCGTCTTCTGCCGGATGTATTGCGACGTCGCGGCTCGTTCCCTCCCCGCCAATTGCCCCATGACGTCTAACTGCGAGAAATGCACGAGGAGCAGATCCCGACCCGAAAAGTCGCTCGCGAAGTCAGCCGAAAAGAGCGGACGCCAGATTGGAAGCCAGGAGACCAGGTCTGCCACGTGACTCGGTACGAATCCGAGCACCCGCCGGATGACCCCCAAGCCACCGTTAGCAGACAACGAGCTCGGATTTTGTGTGACGCCTGCATCGTCTGCACCGAGGCGCATGTCATCCTCGGGCGCCTCGTCAAAGTGGCTGAAGATGGCGCCCGCGCCTTCGCCGTCCAGGACGGCCTTCACGCCACACCCCCTGACGAAGCGGCTCAGAAGATACTTGCTCACCATGACGGGCTTTCGCGGTATGCCTTCCCAGTGGTAAATCGCGTCGGCCAGGTTATCAGCTTCCGAATCCTTGCTGGCATAGAAACAGCGAAGATTTGCCCCGAATCTCGCGCTCGAATCCTTGGCAACGGCCTCCTCGTTTCCGATGCGGCTCTCCGGAAAGCAAATGGTGAAGGCGTTGGGGTTTGAAACGTGTTGCGCGGCCATGCCGAGCAGGCACGACGAGTCGATGCCCCCACTGAGGTAGATCCCGACGGGCACGTCCGCGCGCAGCCGCAGCCGCACCGCTTCGTTCAGCTCCGCGCGCAACCGCTCAACGTGCTCGCTGTCGGGAATGGCCGGCGAGCCGGCGCTCTTCGGGTAATCAAAGTCCCAGTAGCGTTCGAGGCGGAAGTGCCCTCCCCTCAGCACGACGTAGTGCCCGGGAGGGATCTGGTGGATCCCCTTGAACAGGGTTCGTGTCGGATCTTCCGCGTTGTGTATTTCCTGGTAGAACGTGTCGTGATCCCAGACCGCGGGAAATCCCGCCCCCAGGATCGCCTTGGCTTCGGAGGCCAGAAGCACGGTGTCTCCCCACCGCGCGTAATAGAGGGGCTTGATGCCGAAGCGATCGCGGGCGGCGACCAGCATTTGATTGCGCTCGTCCCAAAGGACGAATGCGAACTCGCCGCGCAACTGCTGCAAGCAATTGATGCCGTGGTCCTCATACAGATGGACCAGGATTTCGCTGTCGGATCGTGTACGCAGCCTGTGACCGCGCGCGACCAGTTCGCGTTGGGTCCTTTCGTAGTCGTAAAACCGACCGTCGACAATGCCGTGGATCAGCTCATCCTCGTTCGCAAGCGGTTGGTCGGCTGCGGCCAGATCGATGACCGCCAGCCGCGTATGGCCAAAGCCAACGTTTTTTCGAGCTGAAATCCACGTCCGGAGCGCGTCGGGGCCTCTGTGGACGAGCGTTTTCGTCGCCTTGGAGAGGATGTCGCCCGACACCGGTGTCGATGAGGCGATGGCAACCAGGCCGGACATTGAGAGCCTCCCGTTCCGCGTGCGTTTCACCGCCGCTTTCGTCGGGCGGAGGCGGCTCCAGCGCGAACAGGTCCCTAGTTCAGAACGAGAACCGCCTCGACTTCGATGCGCGCGCCCCGCGGCAACCCTGCGACCTGGTAGGTAGCGCGCGCCGGATAGGGTTGCCTGAAACAGCCCACCATGATCTCGTTCACCTTGGCGAAATCGGCGAGGTCTAGGAGAAGAATCGTGAGCTTGACAATGTCGTCGAGCGAGCCGCCGGCGGCCTCGGCCACGGCCTTGAGGTTGGCGAACACCTGCCAGCTCTGAGCTTCGGTCCCCTCGGGCAGGCTCGTCGTCGCAGGATCGAGGCCGATTTGCCCCGAGAGATAAACCGTCTTGCCGGCGCGGATCGCCTGCGAATACGGTCCGATCGCGGGCGGCGCCGCGGCCGTTTGGATGATCTCCTTATTCACAAGCGTGACTGTAGCACGCCCGCGCTCAGCGCTCGACGTCGAGCCCGGCCTCGATCCACGCATCGATGCCGCCGTGCAGCGGCCGGATGCGCTTGAAGCCGAGCCTCTGCAGCCTCTGCGCGACCTTCACCGCGGTGGCCTCGTTCGGGCAGGCGCAATATACGATCA
>DATJZQ010000114.1:0-14824 GCA_035499005.1 Burkholderiales bacterium
GTAGCTGTCGTGCCGGTGTCCGTTCCCGACGGCGAAAACTACAAGTCCTGGGAAACCCTCAACGCTATTTTCGATCGCCTGCTCGACCAGCGCTGCGAGCGCGGAACCACTCTCATCGCGCTGGGGGGCGGAGTTGTCGGAGACCTCACGGGATTCGCGGCCGCTGTTTATCTGCGCGGCGTTCCGTTCATCCAGGTGCCAACGACCCTGCTGGCTCAGGTCGACTCATCGGTCGGCGGCAAGACCGGCATCAACCATCCGCTCGGCAAGAACATGATCGGCGCCTTCTATCAGCCGCGGCTGGTGCTGGCGGACACCGACACTCTGCGTACCCTTCCCGACCGGGAGTTGTCCGCGGGCCTGGCTGAGGTCATCAAATACGGCCTGATTCGCGATGCGGCTTTGTTCACATGGCTCGAGGCGAACACCGATCGGCTGCTCGCTCGCGAACCGGCTGCGTTGAGCTACGCAGTGCAGCGCTCGTGCGAGCTGAAAGCCGAGATCGTCGAAGCCGATGAGCGCGAGTCGGGTGTCCGAGCAGTGCTCAACTTGGGGCACACCTTCGGTCACGCCATCGAGAGCGGACTGGGCTTCGGCGGCTGGCTGCATGGCGAAGCCGTCGCGGCTGGCTGTGTCCTGGCAGCACGCCTCTCCCAGCGGATGGGCCGCCTCACCGAAGCCGACGTCCAGCGCGTCGTCGCGCTGTTTCAGCGCGCAAAGCTACCGACCAAAGCACCTACCCTGGGGGCGCGTCGTTACCTCGAGTTGATGGGTCTTGACAAGAAAGTCGAGCAGGGGCGCCTGCGCCTCGTCCTCTTGGAGCGCATCGGATCCGCCTTCGTCACTGCCGAGTTTCCGCAGGAGTCGCTCGAGAGCGTTCTCGAGAGCGCCGATGCGCAGGGGATCGGCGTCCAGACTCATCTTTGAGCGCCGGTCGCACGGCTGCGAGGTACGCCCGTCCCGTCCGACCGACACATGACCGACCTGGCCCCTTACGCCGTCACCGTTCGAGCGTCGCGCGGCCGGCGGATCGGCGAGGAACCGCCTGGATTTCGTACCGAATTCCAGCGCGACCGCGACCGCATCATCCACTCCACCGCGTTTCGTCGCCTCGAGTACAAGACCCAGGTCTTTGTCAACCACGAAGGCGACCACTTTCGCACGCGTCTTACCCATAGCCTCGAGGTGGCGCAGATCGCGCGCTCGATCGCCCGCACGCTGCGCCTCAACGAAGATCTCACTGAGACAATCGCGCTGGCGCACGACCTCGGGCACACCCCGTTCGGACATGCGGGCCAGGATGCGCTCGACGAATGCATGCGAGCCTATGGTGGCTTCGAACACAATCTGCAATCGCTGCGAGTAGTCGATGTGCTGGAACAGCGCTATGCCCTGTTCGACGGACTGAATCTGTGCTTCGAGACGCGCGAGGGCATCCTCAAGCACTGTGCGCTCGACCAGGCGCGGCTGCTAGGCGACGTGGGCGAGCGCTTCGTGAAACAGCAGCGGCCATCGCTCGAAGCGCAACTCGCCAACTTGGCCGACGAGATTGCGTACAACAACCATGACGTCGATGACGGCCTGCGCTCCGGGCTGCTCACGCTCGACCAGCTGCGTTCGGTAGCCATGTTCCGCCGCCAGGCAGACGCGGTGGCGCAATCTTTCCCGGCTTTGCCCGAGCGGCGCTTCATTCACGAGACCATCCGGCGCATGATCAACGCCCTTGCCATCGACCTCATCCGCAGCAGTCTGGCGAACATCGAGCGGAGCGGGCCTGCCTCGCTCGACGAGGTGCGCGCAGCCCCCCGTCTGATCGATTTCAGCCCCGAGACCCGGCATGAGCAGCAGCAGCTGAAGGACTTCCTCTCGGCCAACCTCTACCGGCATTTCCGGGTGAACCGGGCGGCGGCCAAGGCGCGGCGGATCGTACGTGAACTATTCCAGGTGTTCGAGAAGGAGCCGCGGCTGCTCCCGCCCGAGTTTCAGGCTCAGCTCGAGCGTGATGGCCCGCGCGCCATCGCGGATTACGTGGCTGGCATGACCGATCGCTACGCGATCCGGGAGCACCGGCGCCTGTTCGCCGTCGAGGAGAGTTGACCTTCTGGGAGGCGGGGAGGGCAAGTCCCGGTTGAAGCAGGATGTCCTTGACGGTAGACTGAAAAATCTTGCGGCTCAGACTCGCGACGGTCCCGATGCCCTAAGTGCCGCGGCCCACCCCCCAGGGGCAGGGCGGGGGGACGGGTCGCCGTGTTGGGGTGCGTGTCGGTTTGACAGTTCGAGGTTGCCGCGAACGACGCGGCGCCAGGAGGCGCGAAGTGAGCCATAGTCAGCTGCCCGAGGCCCAAGGCCTGTACGACCCGGCCCACGAGCACGACGCGTGCGGCGTCGGCTTCATCGCTCACATCCGGGGTCGGAAGAGCCATGCCATCCTCGAGCAGGGCCTCCAGATCCTGAAAAATCTTACCCACCGCGGTGCCACAGGGGCCGATCCCCTGGCGGGCGATGGGGCGGGGATCTTGATCCAGATTCCCGATCAGTTTTTCCGCGAGGAGTTGGCCTGCCAGGGGGTGACCTTGCCGCCGGTTGGCGAGTACGGCGTGGGGATGGTGTTCCTTCCCCAGGAGCCGGCCTCGCGGCTCGCCTGCGAGTACGAAATCGAGCGCGCCATCAAGGACGAGGGGCAGGTGCTGCTCGCCTGGCGCGACGTCCCGCGCGACAACGCAGGCGTTGGGGATTCGGTGAAGAAACTCGAGCCTGTGATCCGCCAGGTCTTTATCGGACGAGGCGCTGGCGTGACGGTCACGGACGCGCTCGAGCGCAAGCTCTACATCATCCGCAAAGCCTCCGGTCATGCGATCCAGACCCTCAAACTCGCGCACGGCAAGGAGTTCTACGTACCTTCCATGTCGGCGCGCACAGTGGTCTACAAGGGCATGCTGCTCGCCGCGCAGGTCGGGGCCTACTACAAGGATCTGCAGGACCCGCGCGTGGTCTCGGCGCTGGCGCTCGTCCACCAGCGCTTCTCCACCAACACCTTCCCCACCTGGGACCTCGCACATCCGTTCCGGCTCATCGCGCACAACGGCGAGATCAACACGCTGCGCGGGAACGTGAATTGGATCCGCGCGCGCCAGGGAGCCATCTCCAGCCCCATCCTGGGCAAAGACCTGGACAAGGTGTGGCCGCTCATCTACGACGGACAGTCCGACTCTGCGTCGTTCGACAACGCGCTCGAGTTGCTGCTGATGGGCGGCTATTCGGTTGCGCACGCGATGATGATGCTCATCCCGGAGGCCTGGGAGGCGCACACCCTGATGGACCCGACGCGGCGCGCCTTCTACGAGTATCACGCATCGATCATGGAGCCGTGGGACGGGCCTGCCGCGATTGCGTTCACCGATGGTCGCCAGATCGGTGCCACGCTGGATCGCAACGGGCTGCGCCCGGCGCGCTATCTGGTGACCGACGACGACTTGGTGGTCATGGCGTCGGAGACCGGGGTGCTGCCGATCCCCGAAGACCGGATCGTCAAGAAGTGGCGTTTGCAGCCGGGGAAGATGTTCCTTGTCGATCTCGAGGCAGGCCGCATCATCGACGACAAGGAGCTGAAGGACGCGCTCGCCAGCGCCAAGCCCTACCGCGAGTGGATCGAGCGCATCCGCATCAAGCTCGACGACCTGCCCGAGCCGAAAGAGCGGCGCGTGCAGTCGAGGGAGACGCTGCTCGACCGCCAGCAGGTATTCGGCTACACGCAGGAGGACATCAAGTTCATCCTGACGCCGATCTCGGGCAACGGTGAAGAGCCGGTTGGGTCGATGGGCAATGACTCGCCTCTGGCCGTGCTGTCGGACAAGAACAAGACGCTGTACCACTACTTCAAGCAGCTGTTCGCACAGGTCACGAATCCAGCCATCGACCCGATCCGCGAGGAGCTGGTGACCAGCGTGGTGAGCTTCATCGGCCCCAAGCCCAACCTGCTCGGCATCGACGAAGTGAACCCGCCGCTGCGCCTGGAGGTGAGCCAGCCGGTGCTCGACTTCGAGCAGATGGAAACCATCCGCCATATCGAGTACTACACGAAGGGCAAGTTCAAATCGTGCGAGCTCGACATCACTTATCCGGTGTCGTGGGGCAAGCACGCCATCGAAGCGAGACTCGCCAACCTGTGCGCGCAGGCCGAGGATGCGGTGCGCGGCGGCTACACGATTCTGATCATCTCGGACCGCAGGATGGATCGCGACCACGTGGCGATCCCGGCTCTGCTCGCGCTGTCAGCCATTCACCAACACCTGGTGAGCAAGGGCCTGCGGACCAGCACCGGCCTGGTAGTGGAGACCGGCTCGGCGCGTGAAGTCCACCATTTCGCCCTGCTCGGCGGCTTTGGCGCGGAGGCGGTGCACCCCTACCTCGCCCTCGAGACGGTGATCGAGCTCGCGCGCAGCGGACAGCTCGGCGACGTCGATGCCAAGAAGGCATGCAAGAACTTCACCAAGGCGGTCGGCAAGGGGCTGCGCAAGGTGATGTCCAAGATGGGCATCTCGACCTACATGTCGTATACCGGCTCGCAGATCTTCGAAGCCGTGGGGCTGTCGCGCGCGCTGGTGGACAAGTACTTCACCGGCACGACTTCGAATGTCGAGGGAATCGGCGTGTTCGAGGTGGCGGAAGAGGCGATGCGCGTTCACCAGGCGGCGTTCAGCGACGATCCGTTGCTGGAGGGCGCCCTGGACGCGGGGGGCGAGTACGCTTTCCGCGTGCGCGGCGAAGAGCACATGTGGACGCCGGACGCGGTGGCCAAGCTGCAGCACGCCACCCGTCAGAACAGCTACGCGACCTACAGGGAATACGCGCAGATCATCAACGATCAATCCAAGCGTCATATGACGCTGCGCGGATTGTTCGAGTTCAAGTTCGATCGATGCGCGCCGGTGCCGCTCGAGGAAGTGGAGCCCGCGAAGAACATCGTCAAGCGCTTCTCGACCGGCGCCATGTCTCTGGGCTCGATCTCGACCGAGGCCCACACCAATCTCGCCATCGCCATGAACCGCATCGGCGGCAAATCCAATACCGGCGAGGGTGGCGAGGACCGCCGCCGCTATGCTCCAGTGAAGGCGGGCGAAACCCTCGCCTCGCGCCTGGGACGCGACCGCATCGAGCGCGACATCGAGCTCAAGGAAGGCGACCTGCTCAAGTCGAAGATCAAGCAGGTCGCGTCAGGGCGTTTCGGCGTGACAGCGGAATACCTGGCCTCGGCTGAGCAGCTCCAGATCAAGATTGCGCAGGGCGCCAAACCCGGAGAAGGGGGTCAGCTGCCTGGCCGCAAAGTGTCCGAGTACATCGCGGAGCTGCGCTTTTCGACGCCAGGCGTGGAGCTCATTTCACCTCCACCCCATCACGACATCTATTCGATCGAAGACATTGCCCAGCTGATCCACGATCTGAAGAACGCCAATCCGAAGGCCTCGGTCAGCGTGAAGCTGGTGTCCGAGGTGGGCGTGGGCACGGTGGCCGCCGGCGTATCCAAGGCCAAGTCGGACCACGTCACCATCGCTGGTCACGACGGGGGCACGGGCGCGAGCCCCTGGTCCTCGATCAAGCACGCCGGCACGCCGTGGGAGCTTGGGCTTGCGGAGACGCAACAGACGCTGGTGCTGAACCGCCTGCGCGGGCGCATCGCGGTGCAGGTCGACGGTCAGATGAAGACCGGCCGCGATGTGGTGATCGGCGCCATTTTGGGCGCAGACGAATTCGGCTTCGCCACCGCTCCGCTGGTGGCGAGCGGCTGCATCATGATGCGCAAGTGCCACCTCAACACCTGCCCGGTGGGCGTGGCGACTCAGGACCCGGTGTTGCGCAAGCGCTTCCGCGGGCAGCCGGAGCACGTCATCAACTACTTTTTCTTCGTGGCGGAAGAGGTGCGCGAGCTGATGGCCGCTCTCGGCGTGCGGACATTCAATGAGCTCATCGGCCGCTCCGATCTGCTCGACACGAAGAAAGGCATCGAGCACTGGAAGGCGAGGGGGCTCGACTTCTCCCGCATCTTCTATCAACCCAAGGTCGGTCCCGAGGTCGCACGCTTCAACAGCGAGAAGCAGGACCATGGTTTGGAGAAGGCGCTCGACCACCGTTTGATCGAGCTGGCGCTCCCCGCTATCGAGCATCGGCAGAAGGTTGCGATCGACATGCCGATCCGCAATATCAACCGTACCGTTGGCACCATGCTCTCCGGCGAGATCGCGAAGCGCTATGGCCACGACGGGCTGCCCGACGACACGATCCACATCCGGCTGGCGGGCTCTGCTGGACAGAGCTTCGGCGCGTTCCTCGCGAAAGGCGTGACGCTGGATTTGATCGGCGAGACTAACGACTACTGCGGCAAGGGGTTGTCCGGCGGCCGCATCTCCGTTCAACCCAGCCCGAAGTTCCGTGGCGCACCCACCGACAACATCATCACGGGCAACGTCGTTTTGTATGGCGCCATCTGTGGTGAAGCGTATTTCCGCGGCGTCGCGGGCGAGCGCTTCGCCGTTCGCAACTCCGGCGCGTACGCGGTGGTGGAGGGCGTGGGCGATCACGGCTGCGAGTACATGACCGGTGGGACGGTGGCCGTGCTGGGCCATACCGGCCGCAACTTCGCCGCCGGCATGTCGGGCGGGATCGCCTATGTGCTCGACGAGGACGGTCAGTTCGCCGCCAGGTGCAACACTTCGATGGTCGAACTGCTCCCTGTGTATGCCGAGGGCGAACAGGAGGGCAAGGTGGCGCCTGAGATCTGGCACCTCGGCCAGGCTGACGAGGTCATCCTCCGCCGTTTGATCGAGAGGCACGCGCACCACACCGGAAGTCAGCGAGCGCGCGCGATCCTGGACGACTGGGCACGCTGTCGCGCCAAGTTTGTGAAGGTGTTCCCGAACGAATACCGGCGCGCGTTGAGCGAGTTGGCGGCGAAGGGCCGCAAGCTCGCTGCGTAGGCACCAATCTCACATACGGGTCTGAATGGGCAAGGTTACGGGATTCTTGGAGTACCAGCGGCTCGCGGAGGTGAGCGAGGCCAGGGAGGAGCGCGTCAAGCACTGGCGCGAGTTTGTCCATCACCTGAGCGACGACGAAGCCAAGGTCCAGGGCGCACGCTGCATGGATTGCGGCATTCCGTTCTGCATGAGCGGGTGCCCGGTCAACAACATCATTCCGGACTGGAACGACCTGGTCTACAAGCAGAACTGGCAGCAGGCGCTCGCCACGCTCCACTCGACCAACAACTTCCCCGAGTTCACCGGCCGCATCTGCCCCGCGCCGTGCGAGGAATCCTGCACGCTCAACATCAACAACGATCCGGTCGGCATCAAGTCCATCGAGCACGCCATCATCGACAAGGGCTGGGAGATGGGTTGGGTCGCGCCGCAGCCGCCCGAGCGTGAGACCGGTAAGCGTGTAGCAGTGGTCGGCTCGGGGCCCGCAGGGCTTGCCTGTGCTCAGCAGCTGGCGCGCGCCGGGCATCACGTGGTGGTGTTCGAGAAGAACGACCGTATTGGCGGCCTGCTGCGCTATGGCATTCCCGACTTCAAGATGGAGAAGTCGCTGATCGATCGGCGCATCGAGCAGATGCGGCAGGAGGGAGTAGAGTTTCGCACTGGGGTGTGCGTGGGCACGCCCAAGCCTCTACCGGTAGGGGTCACCAACCTGGCGGTCAAGAGTGTCCCAGCACAGGAGCTGCTCGGCGAGTTCGATGCGGTGGTGCTGTCCGGCGGTGCAGAGCATCCGCGCGACCTCCCCATCCCCGGCCGCGAGCTGGGAGGCATCCATTTCGCCATGGAGTTCCTGCCGCTGCAGAACCGACGCGTCGCGGGTGACGGCAGCATTCCGGATCTGTTCGCAACGGGCAAGCATGTGGTCGTGATCGGCGGCGGCGACACCGGCTCGGACTGTGTCGGAACATCCAACCGGCACGGCGCCAAATCGGTCAGCCAGTTCGAGCTGCTGCCCCAGCCGCCGGATATCAAGAACAACCCGGTCTGGCCCTACTGGCCAGCGAAGCTGCGCACCTCTTCGTCGCACGAGGAGGGCGCGAACCGCGACTGGGCCGTGAGTACCAAGCTGTTCAAGGGCGAGAACGGCAAGGTGAAAGCGCTGGTCGCATGCCGCGTCGAATGGAAGAAAGATGTTGCCAGCGGTCAGATGAAGATGCAGGAGGTCGCGGGCTCCGAGTTCGAGATGCCTGCTGATCTGGTGCTCCTGGCCATGGGCTTTCTTAGCCCGGTGCACTCTGGACTGCTGGACGAGCTGAGTGTGGCCTACGACGCGCGAGGCAACGCCAAAGCCAGCACCGATGGTCAGGGCTGCTACCAGACGTCGCAGCCCAAGGTATTCGCTGCGGGCGACATGCGACGTGGTCAGTCGCTGGTCGTGTGGGCCATCCGCGAAGGCCGCCAGTGCGCGCGCGCGGTGGATGAATTCCTGATGGGCCGTTCCGAGCTGCCGCGCTGATCGGACGAGACGGCCTTTAAAGGAAGCTCTATCGGAGCTTCCCAATGCCAAAGAACGACACCCTGCTGCGCGCTTTCTTGCGCGAGCCGACCCCCTACACGCCGATCTGGATCATGCGCCAGGCCGGCCGCTATCTGCCCGAGTACAACCAGACACGAGCGCGGGCGGGCAGCTTCCTCGCGCTGTGCAAGAGCCCGGACCTTGCCACTGAGGTCACGCTACAGCCGGTGTCGCGCTTTCCGCTCGACGCAGCGATCCTCTTCTCCGATATCCTCACGGTTCCGGACGCGATGGGGCTGGGGCTGCAATTCGTCGAGGGCGAAGGACCGCGTCTCGAGCGCCCGTTGCGCGAAGAGTGGGAAGTGCGCGACCTCACCGTCCCCGATCCGTACGAGCGCCTGCGCTATGTCCTGGATGCGTGCAGCCAGGTGCGCCGCGCGCTGAACGACGAAGTTCCGCTGATCGGCTTCTCCGGCAGTCCGTTCACGCTTGCTTGTTACATGATCGAGGGGCGCGGCAGCCAGGACTTCACCGAAGTCAAACGCATGCTGTACTGCCGTCCCGATCTGCTGCACCGGATCCTCGACTTGAATGCGCAGGCGGTTGCGGCTTACCTCAACGCTCAGATCGAGAGCGGTGCTCAGGCCGTGATGCTGTTCGACACCTGGGGCGGTGCGCTGTCGCACGCTGCCTTTCACGAGTTCTCGCTGCCCTACCTTCGCGCGGTGCTCGGCGAGCTGCGCCGCAGCCACGACGGCCACATCGTCCCGCGTGTCGTCTTCACCAAAGGCGGAGGGCTGTGGCTCGAAAGCCTGGCCGACGCCGGTGCCGATTGCGTCGGCGTGGACTGGACGGTGGATCTCGGGGCGGCTCGCGCGCGCGTCGGCCTCAAGGTATCTCTGCAGGGTAATCTGGATCCCGGTGTGCTGTTCGCGCCGCCCGAGGTGGTGCGCCTCGAAGCGGGCAGGACGCTGGCTTCCTACGGTTCCGGCGCGGGCCACGTCTTCAATCTCGGCCACGGTATTTCGCCGCGGACGCCGCCGGAGAATGTCGCCGCGCTGGTGGACGCCGTGCACGAGCTGAGCCGGCCGTACCACCAGGGCTGAGCTCGAGCAAGGGGCGACGGTCGCGATGCAGCTGGTGCGGGTTGCGCTGGACGTGCCGCTGCCCACCCTGTTCGATTACCGCCTCGAGCCTGCCACGCGCGAACTGATCGGGACCCGCGTGCTGGTGCCGTTCGGGCGCGGCGAGCGCGCGGGCGTCATTCTCGAGGTCGGCGGGCAACCGCAGGTGGCGGCGCAGCGCGTGAAGCGCGTCACGCAAGTCCTCACCAGCGAGCCCAGGCTGCCCACGGACCTGGTGGAGCTCATGCGCTTTGCCAGCCGCTACTATCACTATCCCATCGGTCAGATCATCATGGGAGCGCTGCCCCAGCCGCTGCGCCGTGCGCGCGCGGCGCGCAGCAGCGAAGCGCGCATCGCGCTGACGTCCGCAGCGCTGTCGGCGGATTGGGCGGCGCTGCCTGCCCGTGCCGTCGCCAGGCGCCGTGTCCTGGAGTACTTGCGGTTGCACGGGCCGAGCGCCCGGGAGCAGCTGCGCTCTCTCGCTTCCACCGCACCGCGCGCGCTCCGGGACCTCATGGCGCAAGGTTGGGTTGTTCCGGAGGTTGCTGCGCCGGATGCACCGGCGCAGCCCGTCCACCTGGCGGTGGCCTCCGAGGTCGAGCTCACAGCGGACCAGGGCGTGGCGTTCGAAGCGATCGCCGCAACGCTCGGGCATTTCGCCGCGTGGCTCTTGCTCGGCGTCACGGGCAGCGGCAAGACAGAGGTGTATATGCGGCTGATCGAGCGCGTGCTCGCGCGCGGCGGACAGGCGTTGCTGCTGGTGCCCGAGATCAACCTCACACCCCAGCTCGAAGCGCGCCTCGGCGCACGCTTTCCGGGAGCGATGCTGGCAAGCCTGCATAGCGGCGTGCCGGAAGCGGAGCGGCTGCGAAGGTGGCGTGCCGCAGAATCAGGGTCTGCCCGTATCCTGGTCGGCACCCGGCTGGCCGTCTTCACGCCGCTGCCGCGGCTTGGCCTGATCGTGGTAGACGAAGAACACGACGCATCGTTCAAGCAGCAGGAAGGCTTGCGCTATTCGGCTCGCGATCTCGCGGTGCTGCGAGCCAAGTATCGCGAGGTGCCCGTGGTACTGGGCTCCGCGACGCCATCGTTGGAGAGCTACGCGAGCGCGCTGGCGGGCCGCTACCAGTTGGCACAACTGCCGCACCGGGCCGCCTCGCAGCTGCCGTCGATTCGCTGCATCGACACGCGCGGCCAGCGCCTGCGCGAAGGCCTCTCGCCGGCGCTGATCGATGCGCTCGGGAAAACCATCGCCTGCCACGAACAGAGCCTGGTTTACATCAATCGCCGCGGCTATGCGCCCGCGCTCATGTGCTTCGCCTGCGGCTGGTGCGCACCCTGCCCGCGCTGCTCGGCGCGCCTGGTGCTGCACCTGAAGGATGCGCAACTCTGCTGCCATTACTGCGGCCATCGGGAGCCAATCGCCCATGCATGCCCGAGCTGCGGCAACCTGGACTTGACGGCGGCGGGCCATGGCACCCAGCGCATCGAGCAGGCGCTCGCGCTCCTGTTCCCCGCTGCACGCGTGCTGCGCATCGACCGGGACACGACGCGCAGACGGCTCGCCTTCGAGCACATGCGCCAGCGCGTGCAGGACCATGACGTGGACATTCTGGTCGGCACGCAGATGCTCGCTAAGGGCCACGACTTCCCGCGTCTCAAGCTGGTGGGTGTGGTGGACGCGGACAGCGCGCTGTACAGCACGGATTTTCGGGCGGCCGAGAAGCTGTATGCGCAGCTCACCCAGGTCGCGGGGCGTGCCGGGCGGCGTGATGCGGCTGGCGAAGTCCTGATCCAGACGGCGTTTCCGGAGCACCCACTCTACCGGGCCGTGCAGCGCCAGGAGTACGCCGCGTTCGCGCAGCTTGCGCTGGCCGAGCGGCGCGAAGCGGTCATGCCACCCTACGCTCATCAGGTCCTGCTGCGCGCCGAGGCGTCCGCGCGAGAAGAGGTCGACCGTTTTCTGGGCGCGGCAGCGCAGGCCGGAAGAAGCCTTGGCCTCCGCGTCGAGATCTACGAGCCGGTCCCGGCACCGATAGCACGGGTGGCCGGTCGCGAGCGCGGGCATCTGCTGGTGCAGAGCGCATCGCGGAGCGAGTTGCAGAGCTTCATCGACGCCTGGGCGCCGCATCTCGCCAGTCCCGACGCGCGTCGTGTCCGCTGGGCGCTCGACGTCGACCCTCTCGACCTCTAAACACGAAGGATGCCCGGTTGCCCGAGTGCAACTCGGTATAATTCGCGCTCCTCGTGAAACTCTCGTCATGACCTCGGCTTCCGCAATCGATCCAAGAAGCCTGCTCGCGCAGTTGCTGGCGCAAGCGGTAGCAGAAGCGATCCCGGAACAGCGCGGGGCCGCTATCGTGCTGGAGCGGCCCCGGCAGGCCGGACACGGCGACTACGCCAGCAATCTCGCGCTGCAGCTCGCCAAGCCGCTCAAACGCAATCCGCGGGAAATCGCGCAGGCGCTGGTGCGCGCGCTGCCGCCGTCGCCGTGGCTGGCGAAAGCCGAGGCTGCAGGCGCGGGCTTCATCAATCTTTTCCTGACCCCCGCAGCGAAGCAACGCGCTGTGCACGAGATCCTCGAGCAGGGCGAGCGCTACGGGCGGGGTGACTTGGGCGCGGGGAAGAAAGTGCAGGTCGAGTTTGTCTCGGCCAACCCGACCGGACCGCTGCACGTGGGGCACGGTCGCGGCGCAGCCTTTGGCGCAAGCCTGGCCAACGTCCTGGATGCCGCCGGCTTCGCTGTGTCACGCGAATACTACGTGAACGACGCGGGGCGTCAGATGGATATTCTGGCGCTGTCCACCTGGCTGCGCTATTTGCAGCTGAACGGGCTCACCGTCCCCTTTCCGCCCAAGGGCTACCAGGGAGAATACGTGCGCACGATGGCGCAATCCATCGCGCAGGCGCACGGCCACCGCTATGTGCATGCGCCGTCAGCGGTGCTCGACGGGGTCGTTCCGGCGGAGCAGGATGCCGAAGCGCAACTGGATGGCCTGATCGCCAACGCGAAGAAGGTGCTGGGCGCCGACTACGCCTACGTGCACGACTTCGCGCTCACCGAGCAACTCGGCGATTGCCGCAACGATCTTCTCGAGTTCGGGGTCACGTTCGACCATTGGTTCTCCGAGCGTTCGCTGCACGACGGTGGCCAGGTGGATCGCGCGATCGCCAGTCTGGAGCAGGGAGGCTATCTGTACGTGCAGGACGGCGCCAGGTGGTTTCGCAGTACAGCGTTCGGAGACGAAAAGGACCGCGTGGTGCAGCGGGAGAACGGGCAGTACACCTATTTCGCGTCCGATATCGCCTATCACCTGAACAAATTCGAGCGCGGATTCGAAATGGTGGTCGACGTCTGGGGTGCCGACCACCACGGTCACGTCCCGCGCGTCAAGGCGGCGCTGGAGGCGCTGGGGCTCGACCCCGCGCTGCTGACCATTGCCCTGGTGCAGTTCGTTACGCTGTATCGCGATGGCAAGCAGGCGTCGATGTCGACCCGCAGCGCCGAATATGTCACGCTGCGCGAGCTTCGCAACGAGGTGGGCAACGACGCGGCGCGGTTTTTCTACCTCCTGCGCAAGAAAGACCAGCACCTGGACTTCGACCTGGATCTGGCGAAGTCGCAGAGCAACGACAATCCGGTCTACTACGTCCAGTACGCGCATGCCCGCATCTGCAGCGTGCAGGAGCAGTGGGGCGGGGACGAAGCCGAGTTGCTGAGCGCCGACCTGGGTGCGCTCGAGTCTGAGCAGGAGCTGCAGATCATGCGCTTGCTCATGGAGTATCCTGCGGTGATCGAAGACGCTGCACGGGATCTGGCGCCCCACCTCGTGGCGTTCTATCTCAAGGATCTGGCTGCCGACTTCCACAGCTACTACAATTCCACCCACTTCCTGGTGGACGACCGGCGCCTCAAGCTGGCTCGCCTGGCCCTGATCCGGGCGGTGCGTCACGCGCTCGCCAACGGGCTCAAGCTGCTCGGGGTGAGCACACCCGCGAAGATGTGAGTTTCTTGGATCGGACTCGAGATACGCATCACGGCGCATGAGCAGAGACTTCCAATTCGATCGCAAGCGCAAGAGCCACCCGCTGGTCACCGGCGTCTTCATCGGGTTGCTGGTTGGGTTGTGCCTGGCTCTGGCCGTCGCGCTGTATCTGAGCAAGATGCCGAGCCCGTTCGTCTCCCGTGACAAGCCGGCCGAGGCGGACAAGAGCGCGGCCGCCAAGCCTGCGCCGAAGTTCGAGCCGGTCAAGCCCGAGCCTGCTGCGCAGGCCGGCAAGAGCGGCGAACCGAAGACGCGGCTCGATTTCTACACCATCCTGCCGGGCAAAGAAGAGGTCGTGCCCGACAAGGAAGTGAGCCAGGGTGCGCCCGCCAGCGGCGCGGCGCGCGTGGTCTACTATCTGCAGGCCGGCGCGTTCCAGAACGCCGCCGACGCGGACAACCTCAAGGCGCGGCTGGCGTTGGCCGGACTCGAGGCGCAGATCCAGACCGCGACTGTGCCGGACAAGGGTGTATGGCACCGCGTCCGCATGGGACCCTACACCAACGCCCAGGATCTGGAAAAAGTGCGCGCCTCGCTGAGAGAAAACAAGATCGAGAGTGCTGTGATCAAGGTGAGCGAACCGCTCGCCAAGCGTTGAGACTGCATGGAGAAACGATGAACCGCATGCAATGCCTACAGCTGGTGGCCGCTGTGCTGCTCGGCGGAGCCCTGCTGCCCGCGGGACTCGGCCAGGAGATGGTCGAGGGCAGAGAGTACAAGCCGATCGTTCCGGCGCAGGCGGCGGGCGCGGAAGGCAAGATCGAGGTGGTCGAATTTTTTTCCTACGCGTGCCCGCACTGCGCCGACTTCGAGCCGAGCCTCGAAAGCTGGCTCAAACGTAAGCCCAAGGACGTCGAGTACCGCATGGTGCCGATGGTGTTTCGCGAGCAGTGGCGCCCGCCCGCCAAGTTGTACTACACGCTCGAAGCCATGGGCCTCGTCGACAAGTACCACATGAAGGTCTACGACGCGATCCACAAGGATGGCAAGCAGCTGTTCACCGATCAGGCGGTGAAAGACTGGGCCAAGAGCGTCGGCATCGACGCGGCGAAATTCAACGACGTGTATGACTCCTTCGGTATCGACGCGAAACTGCAGCGCTCCACGGCGATGGGGCGCGAATATGGCGTGCAGTTCACGCCCGCGATGAGCGTTAACGGCAAGTACATG
>DATJZQ010000115.1:0-4174 GCA_035499005.1 Burkholderiales bacterium
GGACCGGGCGCGCCCCTTCGTCGAGACGTCAGATGCGCATTGGAATACTTGGCTCAGGGTTGATGGGTGGCAAGCTCGGGACGATCTTTGCACGAGCCGGCCATGAGGTCGTCTTCAGTTACGCCCGCAGTTCGCAGAAACTGAAGCACCTCGCGCGCGAGGCGAGCGGAACTGCCCGGCCCGGTACGCCACGTGAGGCCGCTGAGCAGGCGGACGCACTGCTCCTCGCCGTGCACTGGTCCCGGATCGATGACGTGCTGGATCAGGCTGGCGACCTATCCGGAAAGGTCATCGTCACTTGCTCACTTCCGATGAATGCGGACAACAGCGGCCTCATCGTCGCTCACACTTCATCTGGGGCGGAGGCACTTGCAAGAAAGGTCGCGCAGGCCCACGTGGTCTCTGCATTCAATACGGTGCCTAGCGAGGTATTGTTCGGGGTATTTTATACGTCGCGGCGCAAGACAACGCGCCCCAGCCTGGTCTACTGTGGTGACGACGGGGGTGCTAAGAAGCTGACCGCCGATCTCATCAAGGATGTGGGTTTTGATCCAGTGGACTGCGGGTCGCTGCGGATCGCGCGCTACACCGAACCATTCGGATTACTTATGGGCGAAATCGCATATGGAGGGAATGGCGGGCCGGAGCTGGCATACCGATTTGCGCGATTTGCGGAAGCTTGAACCAACCGTCCCATCGTCGCGAGCAACCCCGGATTTTCGGGCGCAACCGGAAGGGCGCTGGCTGTGCGACCACGCACTGGTCTGCTGGCGAAATGTGCTGAGGTCTACCGAAAGTCGGCCGAACCGCGACACACGCTCCGGCAAACATCGTTAGGCGCTTGGCCACAGATATCCAGTCCGCTTTGGGGTCACCCGACATGCGGGTCCATTCCGTTACTCGAGCGTCGGCCCGGCCGAACAGCCGGATACGACGATGTCTACATCCAACGCACTAAATCCTGGTCGGCTGATGGATCGCCTTGCGGGAGAGTCGTCTACTGCTCACCTGTGTCCGAGGTGGGGGAGCTCATGGAGATGCAACCAATGACAGCCGGTTTCACGGCTTCGGCGTGCAGCGCCAGGCTCGGCCTACTGCGCCGATGGGTCGGTCCTCTGTCTGCCCTGGCCGCGCTCTTTGTGCTCGATGCGCCGCTGGCGGCCGCACCCGCGCACGCGGATATCCTGATCGTTGGTGGCACGGTCATCACGATGGACGCGGCGCGGCGGGTCATCGACGACGGCGCGGTCGCGATCGTCGGCGACCGCATAGCCGCCGTCGGCACGACGACCGAGCTGACTGCGCGCTTCCGGCCACGCAAGCTGATCGATGCCCATCGCAAGATCGTGATGCCCGGCCTGATCGACGGGCACGGCCACGCCGGGCACGAACTCTTGAAGTCGCTCGGCGCGGACAGCGACGACTGGGACGAGATCGCGGAGCGCATGTACGCGCACGGATCGACGCCGGAATTCTGGCGCGCCGACGCGATGCTCGCGGGGCTGGAGCGACTCAAGTGCGGCGTCACGACCTCGGTGAATCTGTTTGGCGGCGGCGCGGACGTCTATCGCGTCGATGATCCGAGGTATGGAGATGCCTATCTCGACGGCATCCAGGTTGTCGGAGTCCGCTGGTTCCTCGGCGTCGGGCCGCGGCGCGGCCCCTATCCCAGTTCCTTCACTGAATGGAATGGCGACGCACATCGCGATTTCGCTGTGTCCTTCGACCGGCAGCTCCAGGTCTCGGAGGTGCTGATTCGCAGATGGAACGGTGCGGCGGCCGGCCGGGTGAGAATGGCGGTCGTCTTCCCGACCGTCCACCCTGACGAAAAGCTGCAAGGTGCTGCACTCGAGGAAGTGAAACGCGAGGCGCACGCCGCGCGCGAGCTGTCGAAGCGCTATCACGTCCTGTTCCTCCAGGACGGCCACACCCGCGGCACTGTGCAATACGCGAACGACGTGCTCGAGCTGCTGGGGCCGGATGTGATCCTGTCCCATGCCACGAACCTCACCGAGCAGGAGATCCGGCTGATCGCCTCGACGGGCACACGCATCTCGCACAATCCCAGTGCGGTGTTCTCCATGCTTGGTCGCAATCCGGCCACCGAGCTGATCGACGCCGGTGCGATCGTTATGCTCGGCTCGGACGGCGTGGCCCCGGATCGCAGCTTCGACATGTTCCGCCATATGTTCCAGGCAACGCGCTACCACCGCTACTATTTCCACGACCCGAAGGTATTACCCGCTGGCAAGGTGCTGGAGATGGCGACGATCGACGCGGCGCGCGCGCTCGGCATGGAGCAGGAGATCGGCTCGCTCGAAGCAGGCAAGAAGGCTGACATCATTCTCGTGGACTGGTTCAAGCCGCACCTCGTGCCGATGAACATGCCCGTATATCGCCTCGTCTATTATGCAAACGGTGAGGACGTATCGGACGTGCTGGTCGATGGCCGCGTACTGATGCGGGGGCGCCGGGTGCTGACGGTGAATGAGGAGAAGGTGCTCGCAACCGCGCAGCGCGAGTCCGATCTCGCCATCCATCGCGCGGGGCTTGAGCGATGGACGGCGATGCCCGAAGGCTTCTGGGGCACGACCCGGCTGCCGGACTCGAAGGCGCACTGATCGCGCGACAGATCATTGAGGTCCGTGCGGGTCGGCCTGATCGGCCTGTGCGACAAGCGCCCGCGCCGCTTCCACCCTTAGCAGCTCGATGGCACGAGCCGGCGTATGCCAGGTTGCTTCTGCATAGTGCCGACTGAAACTGCGCTCACTCATGCTCGCCTTATCGGCCAGCACCGAAAGCGAAAGATCGTCCGCGAGATGGCCCTTGATCCACTCATGCAGCGCGCCGAATTTCTCCTCTGCCGCCTGCAGGGCCAAAGAGGCGCTGAACGCGGCTCGCGCCCGAGGGGCCAGTGGCAGAGTCGCCCGACTAAGCTGCTGGACGCACGTTCTGATTCATGCGAAAGAAGTTTTGAGGATCGTAGCGGCGCTTGATATCGGACAGCCGGCGATAATTCGCGCCATAAGCCGCTTCCACTCTTTCGGGTTCGTCGTACGGCATGAAGTTGACGTAGGCTGTGCCGCTTGAATAAGGCGCGGCGGCGGAGAAAAGCGCCTTCGCCCAGCTGATGCAGGCATTGTCCATCTCGACTTCGCGCCAGCGGGCATGCACATTCATGACGAAATGGGTAGAGCGCTGCGGGAAGGCTGTTGCATCCCGCGCCACACGGCCGGCCGCGCCGCCAACATGGGCAAGAAACACCTCGCATTCCGGTCCGGGCAGATTCGACACGCTATCGACCGCAACTGCAATTACCTTATCGGACAGTTCAACGAGATCGTGGCTCTTCCAGTAGTTGCGCGCGCCGGGTGTCAAGAGCCCGTCAAACGCTGCCTGCCAGGCGATAAATGGAGAGGGACCGACGAACTCGGCAATTGGCTTGCCGAGCGCACGGAGCGGGGCAAGGGCCTTCTCACCACCCGTATCGCCGATAAAGCACATCGCGAAGATGACCGACGCGGGCTACGAATCGGAAGCGGCATTCAACCGCGCATTCAAGAAATTTGTCGGCACACCGCCCGGAACGTGGAGGCGCGGGCGCCACACACGGCAAGGCCAGGTTCTGGCATGAGGCGACCTCGGGAAAGAAGCCGAACGGGTACTGTGGGATTGGAGGGTGTGGGGTGCTCTTCAATCGGCGGAGTTACCGGTGGGCGATGAGAGTCGACCGGCCGGCGAAACGGCCGGAGCCGAAACTAAGGGCATGAGTGGCAAGTGGTGCGTTCTCTACCAGCGCAGTGCGGATGGGACATGGCTGGCATCTCGCTGGATGTGGAACCAGGAGGCCGCGCCGAAGGCCGACGGTGGGTGATATGCCGCCCCGCGGTGAGAGTGGGCATACACGGTGGCGCTTTCATGCAGAGAATACGACGACGCCCGCGCTGCGGGCGTTTTCGTCTGGGTGCGGCGACTTCAGGCCGCCTCTTCCAGGTAGTCTGTCACCCGGTCATCATTGGGCACGATGCCGATCCTCTGGAGAAGGATACCGGCGTTCCCCCGATGATAAGTGCCGTGTAGGCAGACATGCAGAATGATGTCGCCTCGCCGCATGCGTGCCGGTTTTCCGCTGGTAAAACCGAAATCGATAAACTCCTCGAGAGCGTCCTCCGTT
>DATJZQ010000116.1:0-11264 GCA_035499005.1 Burkholderiales bacterium
CGTCATCGCAGTGATCGGCGACTACGGCGCCGACCTCCAATCGCGCTTGAGCCTCCCCGCCTACGCGCGCCGAATCGTCTTTTTCCCCGGTTCGAGCATCGGCAACTTCGAGCCTGAGCAGGCGCAAGCGTTTCTCGAGCGCGCCCGCGTCTTCGTGGGTGCGAGGGGCGGCGTCCTGATCGGTGTCGATCTGGTCAAGGACGCGTCCGTCCTCAACCTCGCCTATAACGATCCCGAGGGGTATACCGCGGCCTTCAACCTCAATCTGCTGACGCGACTCAACCGCGAGCTCGGTGCCGATTTCGATCTGTCCGCTTTCTCCCACGAGGCGTTCTACAACGCTTCGCGCAGCAGGATCGAAATGCATCTGCGTTGCGTGCGCGCGCAGCGCGTGCGCATCGCCTCGCGGCTGTTCGCGTTCGAGGCCGGCGAGACTATCCACACCGAGAGCTCCTACAAGTACACGCCCGACAGCTTTACCCGTGTGGCCCGGACGGCGGGCTTCCACGCCGCGCGCCTCTGGATCGACCCGGCTGCCTGGTTCGGGGTGTTCCTCCTGCATAACTGAAACGTCGAGCTGCAGCCTGGGCCGCGATCGGTCTGGGCGCGCCGCGCTGGGTGTTGACAGCGCAGCTGCTGGCGTACAATCCCGTCTCCAATCGACGACGCAATCGCACGCGAGAGAACGGGCATGCGGCTATGTACTGTAAAGGTGGACGGCGCCGAGACGGCCGCGGTAGTGGTCGCGACCGGAGTTGTTCCGGTTACCCGCATCAACGCCCATCTCGGCCGCGCCTGGCCTACCGATTTATTGACGCTGATCGAGCATGGCCTGAGCCCGATCCTGCAGCGCGACGCGGAACGCACGCCCAACCCGCTCGATCCCGCGCTGGTGCACTATGCGCCGCTGTATCGTCGGCCGCGCAAGATCTGGGGAATTGGCTTGAACTACAAGGATCACGCGGCCGACCTCGGTGCTCCCTCGCCCACCGAGCCCGCATCGTTCATGAAGGGGGACCAGACGATCGTCGGCCCCGGGGAGATGATCGAGCTGCCGCCCGAATCGCAACGCGTGACAGCGGAGGCCGAGCTCGGTTTGATCATCGGGCGCAGATGCCGTTTTGTGAGCGAGGATGAGGCGCCCGCCTACGTCGCGGGCTACTGCCTGATCATCGACATGACCGCGGAGGACATCCTGCAGCGCAACCCGCGCTTTCTCACGCGGGCCAAGAATTTCGACACGTTCTTCTCCTTCGGCCCCGAGCTGATCACGCCGGACGAGGTCCTGGACGTGCTGCGCCTGCGCGTATCCACCTGGAAAAACGGCGTGCTGCACCGTGAGAACGCGGTCGCCAACATGGCATTCCCGCCTCACTACCTGGTGGCGTTTCACTCGAACGTGATGACGCTCTACCCGGGTGACATCATCAGCACCGGCACGCCCGGCGCAGTCGTCGTAGATGCGGGCGACATCGCCGAGTGCCGCATCGAGGGTCTCGGCGCGCTGTCGAATCCGGTCGGCCGCCGCAGCGGCGGCGGATACTCGATGTTTGCGTCGATTGCCGTCTAGTGCGCGACGGCCTGCTCTCCGCGCGGGTGGTAGAGCGCCGCCCACAACGCGACCACAGCTACGACCAGGCCGATCCAGAACACGCCCCAGAAGGTGACCAACCTGTGCAGGGTGAGCGACCAATCCGCCAGCCCCAGGGCGAGCAGACCGATGGCCAGGGCAGCGTTCACGGCGCTCATCCACCGCACGGCATCGTTGCGACGCGCCCACACCGCCAGCACGAACATAGCTAGCGCGGCTGCGGCGAGGATCCATGGGTGCCGTGCGGCGAGGTCAGGCTGCAGCACAGCCGCATAGACCAGCAGCAGGCCAATCGCCGTATTCAAAGCGTTCGGGAACATGCTCGCTCCTTCGTAGACAGATGCAGGGTGTGCAGATAGCGCCACACGACGGGCGGGATACGCTGGTAAACGATCGCGCTCGCCAGTACCAGCGCTTTCCACCACCAATCGAGTGGCGTAGCGACCAGCACCGCGAAGGCGACCGCCACCTGCAAGCCGTAACAGGTGTAACTCGCCCACGTGAGCTCGCGTCGGCCGGACAATAGCCCGACGCAGTACAGCAGCGCGTACGCTCCCGCCAGCAGCACGAAGGCGCCAAGCAGCACTGCCGAGAGCAGAAGACTTTGCGGCGTCATGTGAATCGTTCGACGTTGCTCTACATCGTGGCCCTCGCTTCACGCCGCTCTCCCAGCGGGTATTCACGCCGCTTGCCGATGCGGAGCAGGTCATACACCAGCAGGGCATAGCCCATTGCGAACAGCAGCCCGAACGCGAGGCGCACCGCCACGCCCTGAACGAACCACGGATTGGTCTGCCCACGCATGAACGCGTCCAGCGTGGAGCCGCCCATGGCCCGCTCGTAGAACGCCTGCGCCATGCCGGAGATCAGCAAGCCGCCTACCATCCCGATCATTCCCAAGTTGAGCAACGCGAACGACCACTTCCAGGCTCGCCCATTCAGAACGTCCGCGTCGCGCGCCTTTTGCAGGGCGATGTAGATCACCGCGATCACCCCGCATGCATAGGCGCCCCAAAACGCGAAATGACCGTGCGACACGGTCCACTGGGTGCCGTGCGAGAACAGGTTGATCTGTGGCAGCGTCATCATGAAGCCAAACACCCCCGCGCCGATGAAGTTGCCGAAAGCTTCGGCCATTACCCAATAGAAGGCCGGCTTGTTGCTTGTCTTCATTTGGTGAGTGCCAGCGTCGTACACCGCGTGGACCACCATGCCCAGAAGCGGCAGCGGCTCGAGCGCGGAGAACAAGCCGCCGATGGCGAGCCAGTAAGCGGGCGTGCCGATCCAGAAGTAGTGGTGGCCTAGCCCCAGGATGCCGGTGCCCAGCACCAGCGCCACCTCGATGTAGAGCCACGTCTCGACGATGCGGCGCGATGTGCCGAGCAGTTGCATGAGCGCCAACGCCATGATGCAGCCGATCAGGATTTCCCAGGTGGCCTCCACCCAGAGGTGGACAAGCCACCACCACCAGAACAGGTCCTGCGCCATGTTGGTGATGGCGGGGAAGGCGATGAGATAAAGCGCAAAGAGGGGCACCAAATTGATCAACAGCACCGCGACGATGCCGGTGATCCTGCGTGCTCGAATCACGGTGCCCACCACGTTGTACACGAACACCGCCACGACGAGGACGATGCCGATGGCCGCCCAGCGCGGCGCCTCCACGTATTTGCGCCCCTGGTTGATGAACCACAGGCTCGTCTCCCGCGCCGGCCCGTACTGGACGAAGAGGAAGACCAGCGCGACAACCGCGATTGCCGCGCACAGGATCCAGAACATCACCTCACCCAGGCGCACCCCTACCGTTTCGTGCTCTAGCTCCAGCGGCAGGAACCAGTAGATCGCGCCGATGAAACCCATCAACAACCACAGGATCATGGTGTTGATGTGCAGAATCTTGGCGGTGCTGAAGTCGAGCCGGTTGAGCAGCAGCCCATCCTGCAGGTAATAGGTTGCCGTCAACAGCCCTGTGACGACCATCACACCGAACAGCACGATGGCCGCTGTGAAGTATTTCATTGCCAGGCGCTGCGAGCGATTCATGGCCTTCTCCCTAGGTTCTAATTCTGCTGAATGTGCCCGAAGTGGATCGGAAAGCCGTTCGTTTCCACCGACGACATCCATTTGAGATAGGCCACGGCCGCCTCTGCTTCTTCGCGGCTCAAGCGCAGGTTCGGCATCTGCCGGCTCCAGGTCGGATATTTCTGCGGTTCCATGAGGAACATCACCATCGCCTCCTCGCGCGCACCGGCCTGAGTCATCGGCATCCACATCTTTTCCCAGGCCGGATCCAGCCACGCCTTGGTGAGGTCGGGCGCGTAATAGGCGCCGTTGCCGAAGAAGGTGTGACAGTCGATACAGGCGCGGCTCTGGATCACGAGCTTGCCCTTGTCGATCAGCGCCTCGGCTTCGGGCGCGGTGTGGCGCCGGCCGAACAGGGGCTGCTCGCCGCCGATCACCGGCCGGTACATGCCAGCCGCGTCGTCGAAGGCGTAGCCGATCTCGCGATCGATCACGGTGTAGGGCGGGACATTGGCGCCGCCCGTGCGGATCACTGCGAGCGAATCCACGGTCAGGAAACCGAGTACGACGAGCATGACGGCGGTCGAGCTGATTGCGCCCGCGCGCCAGAAGGCGGGGTCGGCCAGGTACATGGGTCCTCCTTCTTCACGACAGGGCGGTCAGGAAGCCGCCTTTTATGACGTGATGATCCGCCCGCTCGAGCTTGCATCCTTTGATCTCGATCAAAGGCGGCCAGGGTTGGCGGGGTGCGCGCGAAGTCGACGATGTTGTCGGGCGTAATGCCCGCTGCGACGGTCTGCCCGCAGCGACGGCGTGCCGCCGAGCGTCACGCGCCAGGGGCTACAGCGAGCCGGTGACCAGCAGCTTGAAGAAAAAGAACAGACCCAGAGCGAGAAAGGTATAGACCAGCGCCTCACCGCCGCGCCGGCCAGCCGGGCGCCCTTCGAGCCACCATCTGAGCGACGCCAGCGTTGCGGCCGACCCGAACCCCACGAGCCAAACCAGCCACGGGTTCACGCTCCAGATCCGGTCCAGCATCGAGCTCAGCCAGCCGCCCGGCGCCAGCGCCTTGTAGATGGCGCCGGCGATCCCCAGCAGGACGAGGCTGATGAGGACGATGCTCAGCACGTCCGCGACCAGTCCGTTCGGACCCTGCTCGATGAGCGGGCTCGCTTTGCGCGTCTTCGACCTGTTCATGCTCCTCACGCCTCGCAGGCAACCGACGCGCGGCCTGCAACCGCCGTACCAGCAGTGAATTGTTGCGCTCGCTCAGCGGGTTGACTCGCACCTCGCGGCACGCGCGAGGCTCGATTCGTCTCAGGTCGGCGACTGGCGGAAGGCAAACACGAGAAACCGCAAGCGCGGTAACGCTGGCGGCGAGAGAAGTCGGAGCCTGCCTAGGGCGTCACGCAGCGCACGAAGTTGCAGACGCGCTGGCAGTCCTCAGAGAAGCCGCATTCGAACTCGGCGAGCTTGGGCTGGCCGTCGGGACCGACGCCGCAGTGATCGGCCGCGTGCATCTGGTGCGGCTTGGGCCGCCACTCGCATTGATGGCACGCCGTCACACCAGGGATTTCGAGATTGCCGCTCAAAGCCCAGTCACGCAGCTTCTTGCTCGCTTCGGGCTGCGCCTCGTCGGGTTCGGCCGACGTCGCGAAAGGCGCGCACAACAACGAACACAACGCGAAGGCCGCAACGGAGAACTTGCGCTTCATGGTTAAACCTTCAGCGGCTGCGATCGAACCGCCGCTCGCGAAAATCATACTCTGCACTGCAAGCCCACGCACTTGACCCAGATCAAGACCGCCCGCTCGCATCGCTGTCGGCCCTCTTGCGCGCACGGTTGCGAAGAAATCCGGCCAGGAGTACCCCGCCGATGACCAGCGCGTACACCGCCCAATCCACGCCGGGTCGCACGGCCAGCCGGTCCACGAGTAACGGCTCGTGTACCAGCATGACGGCTGCGGTCCAGGCCAGCACACCTGCGCCGACGTAGATGATGGCCGGGTAGCGATCTACGAGGCGCAGGATCAGCGCGCTGCCCCACACCACGATCGGGACGCTGATCAGCAGCCCCAGGATCACGAGCAGAAAGCTGCCTTGCGCGGCGCCAGCTACGCCCAGCACATTGTCTAGGCCCATCACGGCGTCGGCCACGACGATGGTGCGGATGGCGGGCCAGAAGCCCGCTGTGGCGGGTTTTGCTGCAAGCTCGCCTTCGGACTTATCGACCGGCACCAGAAGACGGTAGGCGATCCAGACCAGGAACAGACCGCCAGCCGCCTGCAGACCCGGAACCCTGAGCAGCGCCACCACGCCCAGGCTCATCACGGCACGGACTGCGATCGCACCGACCGTTCCCCAGACGATCGCGCGGCGGCGCATGTCGGCGGGAAGGTTGCGCGCGGCGAGCGCGATGACGATCGCGTTATCGCCCGCCAGCACGAGGTCGATGACCACGATGGCGAGCAGCGCGGACAGGAACTGCGTCGAAAACAGATCCACGGGCAATGCTCGGATTTACGCGTCCAGGTCAGGCCGGCGGACGCGGCCGGCGTCTCGCAGGCTGTCTTCCTAGCCCTTCAGGCGGCTGATGCGGATCACCTCGGGGTGCCGCCGCAAGCCGCGCATGATCTGGGCGAGGTGCAGACGATTGGAGACCTGGAGCGTGAAGTGGATGTCGGTGTAGAGACTGGAATCGCCGGGCTCGAGGCTCACGTTCTCGATGTTGGAGCCGTTGCCGGCGATCTCGGCTGCCACCTTGGCCAGCACGCCGGTCTGATTCGAAACCACCAGCTTGATGTTTACCGAGAACAGCTTCTTGGTGTCCGGGGCCCACTCCACGTCCAGCCACTTCTCGGGATCTTTGCGCGTCTTGGCTACCACCGGGCAGTCGTGCGTGTGAATGATCATGCCGCGGCCGGTCTTGATGAAGCCGATGATCGGATCGCCCGGTATCGGATGGCAGCATTTGGCAAACTGCAGCGCCATCCCCTCGGAGCCGCGAATGACCACCGGCCCGGCGCTGCTCGGCTGCTTGAGCTCCGCACCGGCGGGCAGGAGCTTGCGGGCGATGACGATGGCAAGCTGCTTGCCGAGCCCGATGTCGGCGAGCACCTCCTGTTTGGTCGTGGCGCCCAGCTCCTTCAACAACCGCTCCCAGTCGGTCTCGGTGATGCTTCGCAAACTGGAGCCGAGCGCGCTCAGTGCCTGTCCCAGCAGGCGCTCGCCCAGCTGCGCCGACTCCTCGTACTGCATGGTCTTGAGGAAGTGGCGGATGTGATGGCGGGCCTTGGCGCTCACCACGTAGTTGAGCCAGGAGGGATTGGGTTTCGCATGCGCGGCCGTGATGATCTCTACCCGGTCGCCGTTCTTCAGCTCGCTGCGCAGCGGCACCAGCTCATGGTTGATCTTGGCCGCCACGCAGCGGTTGCCGATGTCCGTGTGGACGGAGTAGGCGAAGTCCACGCACGTGGCCCCGTGCGGCAGCGCCATGATCTTGCCCTTGGGCGTGAACACGTACACCTCATCGGGGAACAGATCCACCTTGAGATGCTCGAGAAACTCGACCGAGTCGACGCCCTCGGACTGCATTTCCAGCAGGCTTTGCAGCCACTGGTGGGTCTTCCGCTGGAGCTCCGAAAGCTGTGCGTCGGTGCTCTTGTACAGCCAGTGCGACGCGACGCCGGCCTCGGCGATCCGGTGCATCTCCTGCGTGCGGATCTGGAGCTCGAGCGGTGCGCCAAAAGGCCCAAACAAAGTGGTGTGCAACGACTGGTAGCCGTTCGCCTTGGGAATGGCGACGTAGTCCTTGAACTTGCCGGGAATCGGTTTGTACAGGCCGTGCAGGGCGCCGAGGGCCAGATAGCACGAGGGCGCGTCTTTCACGATGACGCGGAAGGCGTAGATGTCCAGCACCTTCGAGAAGGACAGGTTCTTGTCGTGCATCTTCTTGTAGATGCTGTACAGGTTCTTTTCGCGGCCCGTGACCAGCGCGTCGATGCGGTTGTCCGCCAGGCGCTGGCGGATGCTGTCCAGGATCTTGTCCACCACCTCGCGGCGGTTCCCGCGCTGAGCGTCGAGCGCCTTGCGCAGCACACGGTAGCGGTTGGGGTACAGGTTCTGGAAGGCGAGCTCCTCGAGCTCCTGGTACAGCGCGTTGAGCCCCAGGCGGTTCGCGATCGGCGCGTAGATCTCCAGCGTCTCGCGCGCGACCCGCGCCCGCGTCTTGGGCTGCATCACATCCAGCGTGCGCATGTTGTGCAGGCGGTCGGCGAGCTTGATCAGAATGACGCGCACGTCGCGCGCCATCGCCAGGAACATCTTGCGGAAGTTCTCCGCCTGGGCCTGCTCCTGGCTCTCGAACTCGATCTTGTCCAGCTTGGAGACGCCGTCTACGAGCTCCGCCACCATCTTGCCGAACTTGTTGCTGATCTCGGTCTTGGTGACGGCGGTGTCTTCCATCACGTCGTGCAGCAGCGCCGCGGTCAGCGCCGGGCAGTCGAGGTGCCACTGCGTGAGGATCAGGGCCACCTCGACCGGGTGCGAAATGTAGGGCTCGCCCGAGCGCCGGAATTGCCCCTCGTGGGCGGCCTCGGAAAACTCGTAAGCCGATTGGATCTGACGCACGTCCTCCGGCTTCAAGTAGCTGGAGGCGTCGTGCAGGAGTAGCTCGGACTCGGACATCTTCGGCTCGTGGCGATCGCGAAGAGGCCCGCTGATACCAGGGGTTGTTGGGGTTAGGCTGGCGCTCAGTTCGAAGCGGGCTCGCGGAACGTCAATGGATACTCTCCAAGTGGGTCAGGCTTGCCCCTTATTCAAGATCTCCTGGCCGACCTTGCCCGCTGCGACCTCCCGCAGGGCGATGACCGTGGGCTTGTCCTTGTTGCCGTCCACCATCGGGGAGGCTCCCTGGGAGAGCTGGCGCGCGCGGTAAGTGGCCGCCAGCGTCAGCACAAAACGATTGGGGATCAGCTTCAGGCAGTCGTCCACGGTGATGCGTGCCATTTTCTTGTCTCGCTGCAGCAGTTCTATTTCAACTGGTTGATGAGGTCTCGGTGGCGCTCGAGCTGAGCCGCCAGGCGCAGTCGCTGGGACCGTACAACGCTTACGAGATCGGCCACCGCGACGTCAAAGTTGCGATTGATAATAACATAGTGGAACTCGCCCACATGGGCGACCTCCTCGCGCGCGGCCGCCAGACGCTTCTCGATCACCTCCGGGCTGTCCTGGCCGCGGGCCACCAGCCGCCGGCGCAGCGCATCCAGCGACGGCGGCAGGATGAACACGCCGACCGCATCGGGCATCAGGCGCCGGACCTGGGCCGCTCCCTGCCAGTCGATCTCCAGGACGATGTCCTTGCCCTCGGAGCGGCGCTCCGCTATCCAGGCGCGTGAGGTCCCATACAAATTGCCGTGCACCTCGGCACTTTCGAGGAATTCGTCGCGGCGGGTCATCGCCTTGAACTCATCGCGCGACACGAAATGGTAATGGCGCCCGTCGCTCTCGCCTGCGCGCGCCTGCCGCGTCGTGTAGGAAATCGACAGCTCGATGTCCGGCTCGCGCTCGAGCAGGGCGTTCACCAGGCTGGTCTTCCCCGCACCTGACGGGGCGCAGACGATGAATACGCTTCCTGTGGTCATTACTCAGACGGTCGCCGGTTGAAACCTATGCCAAAAGTAACGGCTCGCTGACGACATGCCTGAAGGGCAGCGTGGAGACAGGGTGCAGACAAGCATATCGGGCCTTCACTCGATGTTCTGCACCTGCTCCCGCATCTGCTCGATCAGCACCTTCAGCTCGACCGAGGCCTGGGACACGTCGGCGTCGACCGATTTCGAGCCCAGTGTGTTTGCCTCGCGGTTGAGCTCCTGCATCAGGAAGTCCAGCCGCTTGCCCGCCGCGCCACCGCCCGCGAGCACGCGGCGTGTCTCAGCAAGATGTGTGACCAGTCGCGATAGTTCTTCTTCGACGTCGACCTTTGACGCGTACAGCACGAGCTCCTGGCGCAGTCGATCCTCGTCCACCGGTACGGCGACATCCTTGAGCGCCTCTTTCAGCCGTGCGCTCAGGCGTTCCTGGTAAGCCGTAATCAGCAGTGGAATCCGTGGCTGCACCTTCTGCACCAGCGCCTCGATGCGCGCCACCCGCTCGAGCAGAACCGCTTTGAGCTTCTCCCCCTCGCGCGCGCGCGAGGCAGTGAACTCCTCGAGCGTTCGCGACATCAGTGCCTGCGCGCGCTCGCGCAGCTGCTCGGGCGGCATGGCGGTGGACTCGACCATCCCGGGCCAGCGCACCACGTCGCTGACCGTCAGGCTGGCAGCACCGGGCAGCTCGCTGCGCACCCGTTGGTCAAGCGCTTTCAATTGCCGCAGCAACGCCTGGTTGAGCTCGAGCGAAATCTGGGTCGACACGGTGGTCTGCAGGCCGACGCGGCATTCGACTTTGCCGCGCGTCAGGCGTGCCGCGACGAGTTCACGCATGCCAGGCTCCAGCACGCGCAGCTCATCAGGGAGGCGAAACTGGATATCGAGGTAGCGGTGATTGACCGAGCGGATCTCGATGCTGAGCGTGCCGAGCGGAAGCTCATCGGTCAGTGCGGCGTAGCCGGTCATGCTGTAGATCATGCGGGCTCCTATAGAATGCAAGGCGACGGCGCCGCGACACCGGCGGCCAGAAGATAGCATAGAACCTATCTCGATATTCCCTGAGACAGGTACCAATCCAAAGCCGGCTACACGCAGCCGGGGAACGGAGCATGTGGATGCGCCCCAGCAGAAGGAAACCCGACGAGATGCGCCCTGTGCGAATCACCCGCGCCTACACACGCCACGCCGAGGGTTCAGTGCTCGTCGAGTTTGGAGACACCCGCGTGCTGTGCACCGCGAGCGTGGAAGATCGAGTGCCGCCGTTTCTCAAGGGGCAGGGCAAAGGCTGGCTGACCGCCGAGTACGGCATGCTGCCGCGCTCGACGAATACGCGCACGCAGCGCGAGGCGTCGGCGGGAAAGCAGTCGGGACGCACGCACGAGATCCAGCGGCTGATTGGGCGCAGCCTGCGCGCAGTGACAGACCTGGCGGCGCTGGGCGAGCGCACCATTCAGATCGACTGCGATGTGATTCAGGCTGACGGAGGTACGCGCACCGCCGGCATCACCGGCGCGTTTGTTGCGCTCCACGACGCAATGCGGGCGCTGACGCAGGAACAGCTCATCACGGCCTCGGCGCTCACAGACTTCGTTGCTGCCGTTTCGGTGGGTATTTACGAGGGTGTTCCGGTACTCGATCTCGACTACGCGGAAGATTCGCAGTGCGAGACTGACATGAACGTGGTGATGACCGGCAACGGGAAACTGGTCGAGGTGCAGGCCACGGCCGAGGGTGCGCCCTTCAGCCGCGCGGAACTCGACTCGATGGTCGATCTCGCGGCGGCCGGAATCTCGCAGCTCATCGCAGCCCAGCGCTCGGCACTGGGGCTCTGAACCGCTGCGCGTGACCAGGGCGGGCCGGCCCCATCAACTGCCGCCATGCCGGGCTGCTCCAGAGGACAGAACCCGGAATACATGCGTCTGAGCTTCACTGACAGCGCAAAACGCCCACCGGCGCTCGGCCGCTGTCAAGCGCAGAGGAGATGCAGAGCCGCGTCGGAAAGC
>DATJZQ010000117.1:0-3369 GCA_035499005.1 Burkholderiales bacterium
GCTGGCGCTGCTCACACGCGCCGAAGTGTCGGTGGCGGCGTTCGACCTCACCCCGGATCAGCGGCGTCCGAAGCTGCTGATGTCCGACGCGCAGCTGTCCAAGATCCGCTGGCTGACCGGCGACATCGCCGATCCGGCGTCGGTGCTGCACGCGGCTCAGGCGAGCGGCGCGCGCGCCATCATTCATCTGGCTGCGTTGCAGGTGCCGTTCTGCAAAGCTGATCCTGTGGCGGGCGCGCAGGCGAACGTAGTGGGCACAGTCAACGTGTTCGAGGCGGCGCGAAATCTGGGCATCAAGCGTCTGGCCTACGCCAGCTCGATCGCGGCACACGGGGCTATGGAAGGCCCGCCGGGACGCGCCAGCACGTTGCCCACGCTCTACGGCGCGTACAAGCACTGCAACGAGCAGACCGCGAAGGTCTACTCTCAGGATTGGGCTGTGCACAGCGTGGGGCTGCGGCCGGGCGTGGTGTACGGCGTAGGACGCGATCAGGGTCTCACTTCCAAGACGACCGTCGCGATTCTCGCGGCAGCCGCAAACAAGGAGTACGCCGTACCGTTCCGCGGCCCGATCTCGTGGCTGCACGCCGGCGAAGTCGCGAGCGCCTTCATTCGAGCCGTCGCCAAGGAACGCACCGGCTCGCACGTGTTCGATATCAACGGCGTGGCCACCACCGTCGAGCGGTCGCTCGAAGTGCTGGGCCGCATCGCGCCCACGATGCGGGTAGCCTGCGCGGGCGCTGCCCTGCCCTTTCCCATGGATCTGTCGGACGAGCCGGTGCGCACCCATCTGGGCAACTACGGATCGGTTCCGCTCGAGAGCGGAATCCGGGCAACCTATGAAGCGTTCCAGTCGCTCCTCGCGCGGGGACTGATCAGCCCCGAAGGTGTCGCCTGACAGCGGGAGAGGGTCATGACGCGTGCGGCGCAGGTGGCTCGAGCCTTGGCGGCGGTCGTGGTTGTGGCTGTAAGCGCCTGCCAAACAGCGCCAACCGAGAAGGTTCCATCGACACCCGATATCACGGCGGCCGAAGTCGAGGCGCTGATACCCGACTACACGACCGCGCTCGACTCGAACCCGAACGACTACGTGGCTTTCCTGAAGTCCTGGTTTCAGGCCGCGACGCCCGAGATCGATGCGGACGACATCGTGCGCTACGGACTTGCCGCGCGCGACAGGACGGCGAAGCTCGCGGCGGAAAAGGTGATCGCCGGCACGCAGGCGTTCTGCAGCCGCAACGGCGGGCAGATCGAGAAGGCACCGCCCGCGCTGGTGTGCATGGGTCCTGACCAGCGGCCCATCGCGCGACTGTCAGTGCAGGTATTCGATTCGTCGTCCGAGCAGCCCGGCGCGCTGCAGTTCACTGGTGAATCGGCCGCCTGGATAGCACGCTTGAACGAAGCCCAGCTCGCGGATTACCGTCGCGTCGTCGACACGCTCTCGCGCAATGGCATCGGCGGTGGCGTGCTGCTTTCCTCCGGGCAGAGCTTCGAGGTGGCGCGCTTCGGACGGCTGTCGGCGCCGGACTTCTACGCTCTGAAGACGCCTAACCACGGCTTGATCTTCCTGGAGGACGTGGTGAGCGTGAAATGGGCTCCTGACGCGATCAGCATCGTTCAGCGCGGCGGCGAGCGCATCGAGGAAAACGGCACGGGGCTGGCACCAGGCAACACCATCGTGCGCCTGCGGCCGACCGACGACGGTCAGCTCAAGGCCGAGCCCCTCACCCCGGCTCAGCCGTTTCGTTTCGTCACCATCGATTCCAAGAGCAAGCAGCCCCGTCAGGTGCGCGTGCGCGCCGACGCGCTGATCGTCGAGATCACCGTCTCACGCAGTGCGCCGAAATACCGCGGCGGACCGATACAGGCGCGCTTCGACAAGAAGGAAGCCGACGCCTTCCGCCGCGCGCTTGTGGCCGACGCGCGCAAGACGGCGGCCAGCACCGGCAAGCAGAGCTATGCGCTGGATCTGGACAACCCGAAGCTGCGCGCAGACCTCGATCAGATCGGCCGCGTCGGCCCCTGCGCACGCACCCAGTCCGAGGACCGCTTGCGCAGCGGCGACATCGCCTACACAGAATACCTGGCGTGCACCGAGTATCGCCAGGAAGCGGAAGCCGTGATTTCGAACGGCGGTGAGCTCACGCCGGACAAGACGCCGCTGCTGTTTCTCGGCCGCTCCGCACAGGCGCCGTGGTACGACTTCGGCGGCGTCCTGCGCTGACGCCGCGCGCTGCTGAGTCCCTCGATGAACGCGGTGCTGTTCAGCGACGTCGACATCCTCGACGGTACCGGTGCCCCTCCTTTCCCCGGACAGGTCCTGGTGAAGGGCGACCGGATCGCCGCCGTCGCGCCCGCGGATGCCACGCTCAGAACGAATGACGTAGAAGTGGTGCAGGGCCGCGGCGCAACCCTGATGCCCGGCCTGATCGAGCCGCACGCGCACCTCTCCTTCACCGATATCCGCGTAGCCACGGATCTCGGCACCACGCCGCCCGAAGAGCACACGTTGCGCACCGCACGCTGCGCCCGCACGCTGCTCGAGCATGGCTTTACCAGCTGTGTGAGCGCGGCATCCGCCAAGCCGGGCCTGGACGCTGCAGTCCGAGCCGCGGTCGAAGCCGGCGATCTCCCCGGTCCCAGGCTGCTGACGGCCAGCCCGGAGCTCACCGTCACCAGCGGCCTCGGGGACGCGCGGTTGGGCCACCTCTATCAGGAGTCGTTCGCGGTCGTTCGAGACGGACCCGACGGCTTTCGCCGCTATGCCCGCCAGATGATCCGCGAAGGCGCGGACACGCTCAAGATCAATGTCTCGGGCGATACGCTGCTGCCGCGGGCGCGCTCCGGCCAGACCGTAATGACGGAGGCTGAGGTGCAGGCTGTGTGCGAAGTCGCTCGCTCGCACGGACGTCGCGTGGCCGCGCACGCACGCAGCGCCGAGGCGGTGAAGCTGTGCCTGCGCTGCGGCGTGCAGATCATCTACCACGCCAATCTGGTGGATGCCGAGGCCCGCGATCTGCTCGAAGCGCACAGGCAGCGGGTGTTCCTGGCGCCCACCATCGGATGGACGGTGATGGTGCTCGAACGCGGACCCGAGTTCGGTCGCGCAACCGATCCGCAGGAGCGCGCCATCCTGCACGACGAGCTGGCGGCTACGATCGACAACATGCGCGATCTCAAGCGGCGGGGCGTGCGCGTGCTGCCGGGCGGAGACTACGGTTTCGCGTGGAATCCGAACGGCACCAATGCCCGCGACCTCGAGCACTTCGTCAAGCTGCTGGGCTTCACACCCATGGAGGCGATCGTGGCGGCAACACGGCTCGGTGGGGAAATCATGCTGCGCGGAGAAGAGCTGGGCCAGGTGCGCCC
>DATJZQ010000118.1:0-18038 GCA_035499005.1 Burkholderiales bacterium
GTTCTCGATGTCATGCGCTACATGCATCTGTTTCCCAAGCAGGGAAAACAATGGCAGCACACGCATGACTATTGGAGCGACAAGGACGCGCTACCCAACGCCAACCTCGACGACGGCGCGTTGGTGTACGAGTAGCTTGACAGTCGCGTACGCTCGGTCGCCGAGCAACCGATTCACCAGCAGCTCTCAACAGCGATCGTCGGCCGGCGCAACGGCCCGGTCGTGGCCGTTCTGAGACGTCCCACAAAGCCTGCTTCCGATACGGCATGCGGTATTCTTGCTGGCCAAATCTGAATGCGACGGAGGACCGGCATGGGCAAGGGACGGCTTGAAGCCTTCAGCGACGGCGTGATTGCCGTCATCATCACCATAATGGTGCTGGAACTGAAGGTGCCTCATGGCACCGAGCTTGGAGCACTCGTGCCGCTGGTGCCCGTGTTCCTGAGTTACGTGCTGAGCTTCGTGTATGTCGCTATCTACTGGAACAATCACCATCACATGCTCCACGCGGTACAGCGCATCAACGGCCGCGCCTTATGGGCGAATATGCATCTGCTGTTCTGGCTGTCGCTTGTCCCGTTCGTCACCGGCTGGGTGAACGAAAATCACTTTGCCGCGGTGCCGGTTGCGCTCTACGGCTTCGTGCTGCTCATGGCGGGTGTCGCCTACTACCTGCTCGAGCGCATCCTGATCGCGCACCACAGCAAGGACTCGGCGCTCGCACGTGCGGTGGGAAGGGATTTCAAAGGCCTGATGTCTGTGTTTCTCTACGTCGTCGCGATCGCTCTGGCCTTCGTAAATCCATGGGTATCCTGCGCTGTATACGTCTTTGTCGCGGTCATGTGGTTCATCCCCGACCCGCGGATAGAGCGCGCCCTGCCGGAAGGATAAGAGGCATCACCCAGCAACACCGGGGGCTTTCATGTCGCATCCATCTGCACCATACGTCCTCGGCGGCACCCTCACGGAGCAAGAGCGCCTCATGGCCCAAGCGCGGGGCCTCGAGGATCATGCCCGTTGGATGCTCGATCGCATACCCGTCTCCGCTGGTCAACGAGCCGCGGATTTCGGATGTGGACCTATCGGAATCATGCGCCTGCTGTCCGAACGCGTCGGCCCCGACGGCGCTGTAATTGGAGTCGAGCGAGAGGCTCGCTTCGCGGAGATGGCACGCGCTGAGTTGAGCCGGCTTGGTTTGCGAAATGTAGAGGTGGTTAACGCGGACGGTCTAAATACCGGCCTGCCGAAGGCTTCGTACGACTTCGTGCATGAGCGCCTCGTACTGATCAACCTGCCGGCTGACGCACAACGGGGTTTGCTGGCCGAAATGTTCTCACTGCTCAAACCCGGCGGGACCATCGCTCTCCAGGAGTTCGACGCCATATCTAACCTGTGCTATCCAGACCATCCTTCCTGGAAGAGACTGGCCGCCTTGTGGAATGAGGTGTTTCACGGTGTCGGTGGCAACGAATTTGTCGGCCGCTCGCTGGTCTCTCTGTTGCGCGCGGCCGGCGCCGAAAGCATACAGATGAAAGCGCACGTCGAGATCGCTCAGATCGGCCAATACCGGCGCACGCACCTGCTGTCGCTGATCGAATCGATGCGAGAGACGATACTCGCGTCGGGGCGAATAACTCAGACGGAACTACGGGACCATATGACTGCCTTGTCAGCGCATCTCGCTGATCCCGCCACCACGCTCATCGACAAGCTCATCGTCCAGGCGTGGGGGCGGAAGCCGGGCTGATACGACACCCCCTCCCACGCGGGGGAGGGTTGGGGTGGGGGAGCAACTCAGAAATTGGCCGCCGCCATGACCGGTTTCACCCCATCGCGTGCAACGGCCGAGAAGTGACCATAGAACAGGTCGCGCGTTTCCAGGAATTCCGGGTTCAACGCGGCAATCGACGTACAGCCAAGCAGAGCGAGGTCTCGATCCACTTCTGCCTTGAGCAGCGAGAGGGCGTGCACGACGCCTTCCTCGCCTCCGGCTATCACCCCGAACATGGCGGCACGCCCGAGGAGGATGAAATCGGCGCCCAGCGCGAGGGCTTTCAGGATGTCGGTCCCGCGGCGGAAGCCGCTGTCGGCGACGATCTTCAGATTCTTGCCGACCGCCGCACGGATCTCGGGCAACGCCTCGATGGGCGAGATCGCACCGTCGAGCTGACGTCCGCCGTGGTTGGACACGACTACCCCGTCCAGCCCTATGCGCACCGCCATCTCGGCGTCAGCCGGGTGCAGCGTTCCTTTGACCAGAAGCGGCGCCCTCCACTGATCGCGCATGTAGCGGATGTACTCCCAGTCGATGGCGACGCGCCGATCGCGGACGTCCCATTCCGGTCCGGCGAGAATGCTTGGCCGGTCGCCGCGGTCGGTGTTCTCGAGGCGCGGGACCCCGTACTTCATGAGCGTGCGCACCAGGACCTCGATCGACCAGCGCGGATGGGTTGCGCCATCGAAGAGCAGCCGCGGCGTGATGCGCACCGGCAGCGTGAATCCGTTACGAACGTTGTTCTCGCGATTGGACACGACCGGCACGTCGGTAGTCAGCATCAGCAGTTCGTAGCCGGCGGCCGCGGCGCGGGCGGCGAACTTCGCGCCTCGCTCGCGATCGTTGGACGGGTAGGCTTGCAGCCAGCGGGCGTGGCTCGCCTGCTCGGCAACCGACTCCATCGGCACCGTCGACATGTTCGAAAGCGTGAACGGCAGATTCATGCGTGCGGCCGCCTTGGCCATCTGAATGTCCGCGTCGAAGGCGAACGCACCGGCGATGCCCATCGGGGCAATGCCGAAGGGTGCGGCGAATTTCCGGCCGAAGAGCGCCACTTCCTGCGAGCGATGCGAAACATCGACCGGTGAGCGCGGACGAAAGCGAATGCGCTCGAATACCGCGCGGTTATTGTCGCGCGCCTGGTTGTCCTCCACGCCACCTTCGACGAAACCGTACACGCCGCGTGGCAGCCTGCGGCGGGCGATCTCCTGCAGCTCGGAGATGTTGAGTGCGCGGCGAAACGACATACTCAGTTCCCTTTTTGTCGATCGTTCGGTCAGGCGGTCAGCGCTGGCTGTTATTCACTCTGGCGCCCGGATTTCATCCCCGTCCACGATCACCCGGTCTCCGGGTTGGAACAGAGCGGGGTAGCTCAGCTTGATCGATTGAACTGTTCCGTCCTGGCGGCGTACTTCGACTACCCAAATCTCTTTGCGCTTTTGTACTTGAAACCTCGATTGGGGAACGATGCGGTACGGGCCAAACTGCGGCGGAGACTCGTAGAAGTCCTGTTGCTTCACGGCGATCACAGTGGCGCAGTTCGGCGAAGCGCAAACGCGCGGCGGCTCGCCCGTGGATTCGGCGAGCGTTCTCCGTGCCGGGGGCGGATCGGTTGCTGCTGCGCAAGTTGAGCGGGACAATGGTGCCCCGACCAACGTCATGGCAAGAAACGCAAAAGCTGCACGCGACCACAACACGTCAATACCCCAGGCAAGAACAGGACGGCAAGCTGTGTTCGGATCATAACCTATGCTCTGGCGCGGGACCGTTAGCACGGGCCCCGGCAGGAGTCGCTTTCTACGGAGATCATGAGCATGTCACGAGTGATCGTTATCACCGGTGCCAGCGAAGGCATTGGCGCGTTACTGGCGGTACGACAGGCCGCCAAGGGGGACTCGATCATCGTGGCGGCACGCCGCCAGGACAAGCTCGAGCGGATCGCGAAGGACTGCGGCGGCAATGCGTTCGTGGTCGCCACTGATGTGACCAAGCGAGCCGAGGTCGAGCGCTTGCTCGAGGCTGCACTGGCACGCTTCGGACATGTCGATGTCTGGGTCAACAACGCCGGGCGCGGCATCGGCATCCGCGTGATGGATTTCAGCGAGGACGACCTCGACCAGATGCTCGCAGTCAACTTGAAGTCGGCGTGGTACGGCATGCGCGCGATCGTGCCGCACTTCCAGACGCGCGGGCGCGGCCATCTAATCAACATCTCGTCGGTCCTCGCCCGTGTGCCGCTGGTCTCAATACGTTCGGCCTACAGCGCGTCGAAGGCCGCCCTCAACGCGCTCACCGCGAATCTGCGCATGGATCTGCGCGCGCAGTATCCGAACATCCACGTATCGCTGGTCTCGCCTGGCCCGGTCGCGACGCAGTTCCACAACAACGCACTCGGTGGCACACGGAGTGGACGCGGAATGGAGATGCAGTCGCCCGAAGACGTGGTGCAGGTGATCGAACGCGTGATCGACGATCCAGTCGCCGACGTCTACACCAATCCGGCAAGCGCGGATCTTGTGCAGCGCTACTACCGGGACATCGTTGCGTTCGAAAGCGAGCTGGCAGGGCGAAGCAGGTGACGCCACGCCCAGGTGCTCAGGGCAAATGGACAGGCTCCGGCAGATCGGTTGCGTGCAGTGGCAACGCCAAGGTAAGGGCTAACAGCGCCAGAGACGTTGCGTATCTGTTGTGCCCCCTTTCAACCATGCGCAATTATGGATCAGAATTCCTTGCCGCTCCGCGGTGGCCACCGCCTTGTGTCGTTCTTTCCGGCCTGATACGGTTTGCGTATACGGCCGGATGAAGCGCCAACCGATGACGAACCGGTCCGAAGAGTCGACGCTCAGCGCATATCGCCCCCGCGCCGACGGCGCGTTCGACTCGGCCGAGCTGACCCGCGGGCCCTGGGACGCCGGGCATCAGCACGCGGGGCCCCCGATCGCGCTCGCCGCACGCGGGCTCGCCGCGGCGGCTGAGGCACTCGGCATGCGGCACGTCGCGCGCCTGACCGCGAGCGTGTGGCGTCCGATTCCGCTCGCGCCGCTCAAGCTCGAGACGGAGACCGACTACGCGGGGCGCAATGTGGCGCACTTGTCCGCGCGCCTCGCTTCCGGAGGACGTGAGCTCGCACGGTTCACCGCGCTAGCCCAGCGCGAGGCCGAGGTTCAGGTGCCACAGACTCTTGCGGGCCATCCGCCGCCGCAGGCACCCGCGACCCCGGAGGCGTCGCCTGGCATCGAGTTTCCGCACCGCACCGGCGTGAGCGGCTACCACGATCTTGTCGAGATGCGCACTGCGGAAGGAACGCTGCTTCGAGGACCCTGCGCCATCTGGTTTCGCCTGCGCTACGCGCTCGTCGAGGGCGAGTCAGCGGGCCCGTTGGAGCGGGTGGCGGTCGCGGCCGATTCCGGCAACGGCATCAGCGCGGTGCTCGACTTCCGCGACTTCACCTTCGTGAACTCCGATCTCACCATAAACCTGTTGCGGGCGGCGCAGGGCGAGTGGGTCTGCATCGATGCACGCACCTTCATCGGGCCGGCCGGCGGCGGCCTCGCGGAGGCGCGCATCTTCGATGCGACAGGATTGATCGGTCGCTCGACGCAGAGCCTGCTCGTGCGCGCACGGTGAGCGGATGGTATAACCTCGCCCCGACTGACCTCGAAATACGACTTGTCCGTGACGCGATCAACCCGCTCCGCGAGAACCAGACCGAGGAAAATGCGCCGGCGACGCTCCTCGAGCATCGGGGTGCGTGCAGGCCGGGGAGCACTTCGGGCGCTGCGGGCTGCGCCGCTCACTCTGCAGCTCGTCGCTCTCACGATCGTCTGCATCGGCATCTGGGCCGTAACCAACTGGATCTACCACGCAGCCCACAAACCGACTGAGCTGCTCGCTCCGGTAAGCCGCACCTTCAGCAAGACGCCGTCGGAGACGTGGCGCGAATATGAGGCGCATTTTCGGAAGTACGCCACTCCGGTGATTGCGCCCGCGCTGCTCGCAGCTCTCGCACAGGTCGAGAGCGAAGGCAACCCGCTCGCGCAGACGTATTGGCAGTGGCGTCTATCATGGCATCCCTTCGAAGTGTATCGACCGGCGTCGAGCGCCGTCGGCATGTACCAGATCACAGATGCGACTTTCGCTCCGGCGAAGCGCGAATGCCTGTATGAGACCGGCGATCTGAGCTCACCCGGCTCCTGCTGGTTCGACGGCCTCTACGGCCGCCTTGCACCGGGCCGCGCTGTGCAATTCACCGCAGCGAATCTCGACCGCAGCGTCACGGCGGCGCTCAGACACCAGCGAATCGCCGGCGCGTCGTTGCCGCACAAGCAGGACCTCGCCGCGGTGATTCACCTGTGCGGCGCCGGCGCAGGCGAGATCTACGCGCGGCGCGGCTTCCGGCTCACTCCAGGGCAGCGCTGCGGCGATCATGACGTACGCGCCTATCTTGCGCGCGTCAATGGCATGAAGAGCGTGTTCGCGCGATTGGCGAACGAGTCCTGATCAAAGCGCGGGTGCCGTGCCCTCTCGGGACGTCGACCTAGCTCAACCTCCCGACCCACTGCAGGGCTCGCCGCAACGACGCATCGCGATCGGCGCCGACGAGCATGATGGAAAGGATGATCTCCTCGCATCCGGAAGTGCGCATGAAGCTCTGAAGCTTCTCGCGGCATTGATCGTCCGTTCCGTGCAGTACGACGGCCTCGATCATACGGGTTGACCAAGTCCCTTGACGCGCCTCGGGATAGCCAGCGGCCGCGAACATCTCCTGGTAGTTGGTAAGGCGCGGGTAGAACGGAAGGAATTCATCAACACCCCGCTTCAGCTCCGCCGCATCGCTCGTAAGCGCGAGAAAAGCATGGGCGATGAGGCTGGGGCGGGACTTACCTACCCGTGCAGCGCCCCGCTCCAGCGCTGGCAGAGCTGCATCCCGCAAGTAGGGCGCCGGGCAGAGCCACGTCACTGCGCCTTCGCAGATTTCTCCAGCTAGCTCGAATGAGCCTGCGCGCAAAGCCGAAATAATGATGGGCACCTGCGCGCCGTAGCTAAGCTTGGCGTGCACCTTGAAATGCTTGCCTTCGAAATCGGCTTGGGCCCCGCTGAGCAGGGCTTTCACCACGGTCACGAATTCCCGCAGATGGCCGAGCGGCTGGCGATAGGGGATGCCATAGCGGCCCTCCATGACGTTGGCGTGACTGGGGCCGAGGCCGAGCACGAAGCGGCCTGGGGCCAGCTGCGCAATGTCGGCCGTCTGCTGCGCTACCACCAGAGGATGCCGGGGAAAGGTTGGCACGATCGCGGTGCCCATTCTTATCGTCCGCGTGTTCACTGCCGCGGCTGCGAACACCGTCAACGCGTCGGGACCTGCGCCAGTGGTGAGCCATACGGTAGGAACGCCCGCTGCCTCCGCATGGCCGATCGCCTGGAGCATGTCCACAGCGGTGGGCCTGTGGATCGCAACGCCAATCTGACTGAGTGCCATTTTCTCCCCCTTCTGCTGTCGACCCGCAATGATATGTCGCGAGTGAGGCGGTGGGAAACACGCGTCAGGTCTGGCGCAACGTTTTGCCCTCCATCTTCCCGATATCACGCCGCCCCGTGCAATGCGTTAGGCTACGACTCCAATCCATCTCCAGGAGCCGTATTGTGACGAGCCGTACCCATGTCCTGCTCTGGACCGACTCAACCGCCGCCTATCTCGACGCGATCAAGTCCGCCGGCCTGGCCGACCGCGTCGTAGTCGACAGCCTGCCGCGCAAAGAAAAGCCATCTACCGAGCAGATGGCACACACGGAGGCGCTGATGGCCCCGGCGGTTCCGCCGGGCCTGCTTCCGGCCATGCCGAAGCTCCGCTGGGTGCAGGCCATGACCGCCGGCGTCGAAGGCTGGCTGGCTCTGCCCGATGTGCCGCCGGGTCTGACACTCACTTGCGCCCGTGGCACTCACCGGGAATCGATGCCGGAGAACATCATCGGCGCGTTGTTCTATGTTGCCAAGCCCTACGCTGCGGCGGTCGAGAATCAGAAGCACAGCAAATGGGTACACAACACCGCGCAGCCGCTGACCGGCAAGACCCTCGGCATCCTCGGCCTCGGCGCTATCGGTCAGCACGTAGCCCGCATCGCCGCGGTGCTCGGGATGCGGGTGATCGGCACCCGGCGCCGCCCGGAACCCATGACCGATGTAGCGGAGGTTCTCCCTCCGGAGCGCACACCCCAGGTGCTGGCCCAATCCGATTTCTTGTTGCTGCTGTTGCCGGCGACGCGGGAAACCGACAACTTCATCAATGCCGAGCGCCTCGCGATGATGAAACCCAGCGCGTGGCTACTGAACTTCGGCCGCGGGCATCTGATCAAAGACGACGACCTGGTCGCGGCGGTGAAGGCGAAGAAGATCGCGGGCGCTGTGCTCGACGTGTTTCGGCAGGAGCCCCTGCCCGCCGACCACCCTTTCTGGACCACCGAGGGCATCATTGTGCTGCCGCACATCGGCGGCCCGCACCCGCAGCGCGACAAGATCGTCGCGCGCCTGTTCGTCGACAATCTGGGCCGCTTCCTGGACGGCAGGCCGCTGAAGGAAGTGGTGGACCGCAAGGCGGGATATTAATGAACCGTAACGGGCGACTCGGCAATACCCCTCACCCCAACCCTCTCCCGCAAGGGGAGAGGGGGGCCGCTGCCACGGAGAGAAACCCATGCTGACACGACGCAAAGTGCTGCTTGGCGCGATTGCCGCAGGAGTGACCATGCGCACGCGAATGGCTTTTGCGAAGGCGTCGCAGCCGTCCACGCCTGTAGACTTCGAAGTCCCCGCTGGCGCGTGCGATTGCCATACGCACATTCACGGCGACCCGGAGAAGTTCCCCTTCTTTGCCGGGCGCGTGTACACGCCCGAAGTCGCACTGCCCGAAGAGATGGCCGCGCTCCACAAGGCGCTTCACATCCAGCGCGTGGTCATCGTCACGCCAAGCGTATACGGCACCGACAACTCGGCCACGCTGTACGGCATGAAGGCGCGCGGCGCGAACGCGCGCGGCGTTGCCGTGATCGACGACAAGACGCCCGAGAGCGAGCTCGATGCCATGGGCCGGGCCGGCGTGCGCGGCATCCGGATCAATCTCGCAACCGCGGGCGTCAACGATCCGTCCGTCGGGCGTCAGCGGTTCCAAGCGGCAGTGCCGCGGGTGGAAAATCGCAACTGGCACATTCAGATCTACTCCAACCCGGCGATGATCGTCTCGATCAAGGATCTCGTCCTCGCGTCGCCCGTGCCGGTCGTGTTCGACCATTTCGGCGGCGCCAAGGCCGAGCTCGGCGTGCAGCAACCGGGATTCCCAGAGCTGGTGGAGCTCGTTGGCTCCGGCAAAGCCTACGTCAAGATCTCGGGCGCTTACCGCGCGTCCAAGCTCGCACCCGACTATCCCGACGTGGTGCCGCTCGCACGAGCGCTCATCGCGGCGAATCCCGATCGGGTCGTCTGGGGCACGGACTGGCCGCATCCGAGCGGCGCCACACCGCCCGGGGGGAAACCGACCGACGTGACGCCGATGTTCCAGATCGATGATGGCCTTCTGTTGAACCAGCTGGCCGTATGGGCGCCGGACCCGCCGATCCGAAAAAGTATCCTGGTGGACAATCCGGCGCGCCTCTACGGGTTTTGAACGGCCCAGTTCGATCGGACACGGTCATTTGCGCGGCAGGTGCCGGCGCCGTTACCGGCTGGAGCCGCCCATCAAAGGTCCGGGAGACTTTGCGATCTCGGCTTTGGAATTGGCGTGCAGGTCCAGGAAGCTTTGAAAGAGTCTTTGGGCCTGGTCCGGTCCGCCTTCCTGCTCCACGAAAGCCTTCCACCATTCAGCATTCGAAGGAATAGTATCCAGGCGGCCGGTGTCGTAGGGGAAATAGACGATGTGATCCCATTCACCAGTCACGAAGTCGAACGGTATGGCTTTGCGCCCGACTTTCTTGTCGACCGGCCAGAAGTGCTCGTGGATGATCTTGAGCGCTTCCGGCGCCTTGCCCGGTTTGAATTTCGCGTAGAAGACGACATAAGCTTGTTCGGTGTCGGCCGCCATTGCGAATGAGAACACGCACGAGACGAGAAGCAGTGAGACGAAGCCCACTAGTATGCGTTGGATCTTCATGAATTCCTCCTTGACGTTGTGTTGATAGCGAAGGCAGCAGCCCATTCTAGGTAGCACGACATTACAGATCGCATACCGATCGGCAAGCCGCTCAGAGCCTTTCGACCCGTGACGCGTATCGAGGCACGAAACTGGAGGAGACGATGACCGCATCCGCGGCGCCACGCAGCCCGCGAAGCCGAGGATCGCTACAAAGGGACCTAGACGCATTGCTGCAGGACGCTGCGGATTCCAACGTGGTCCCCGGCGTCGCTGCGCTCGCCGTCGATTCCAACGGCATCATCTACGAAGGCGGCTTCGGGAAGCGCAACAGCACCCAGTCGACTCGCATGACACCCGACACGGTCGTGTGGATTGCGTCAATGACCAAGGCGATCACCGCCGCCGCCGCGATGCAACTCGTCGAGCAGCGCAGCGTGGATCTGGACAGCCCGGTCGCGCGCTGGATTCCCGAAGTGTCCCGCACTCAGGTACTGGCGGGCTGGGACGCCGACGGGCAGCCGCAGCTGCGCCCGCCTAGCCGCCCTCTCACCCTGCGCCATCTGCTCACGCACACCGGAGGCTGGGGCTACGACCAGTACAGCACCGATCTGATCCGTTATCAGGAGCTCAAGGGAATCCCCAGGATCGGCAGCTGCAGGAACATCGCATTGACCACCCCGCTGCTGTCCGACCCCGGGGAATGCTGGAGATACGGCATCGGCATCGACTGGGCCGGCAAGATGATCGAGTCGGTGAGCGGCGAGAAGCTTGGCGTCTATCTCAAGCAGAACCTCTTCGATCCGCTCGGCATGAGTGACACCGCCTTCAGGATCGCACCGGAGATGCGTGCGCGCCTGGCCAAGGTCCACGCGCACGCCCAGGGCAAGTACACGCCGGTCGACTTCGAGTTGCCGCAGGAACCGGAGTTCGAGATGGGCGGCGGCGGGCTGTACTCGACCGCCTCGGACTATGTGAAGTTCATGCGCGTGTTCCTAAACAAGGGTAGGGGCAACGGCAACCAGGTCCTCAAGCCGCAAACGGTCGAGCTCATGTCACGCAACGGGATGGGTAATCTCGAAGTGACGATGCTGAAGACGGCGATGCCGCATCTCACCAACGACGTCGAATTCTTCCCCGGCATGTCGAAGAAGTGGGGCCTGAGCTTCATGATCAACGAGCAGGCAACGCCTTCGGGGCGCTCGCCCGGCAGCCTGGCATGGGCTGGTCTGGCCAATACCTATTTCTGGATCGACCAGACCAGAGAAGTCGCCGGCGTGTACATGACGCAAATCCGGCCGTTCGCGGATGAGCAGACGCTTTCGCTGTTCCTTGCCTTCGAGAAGCAGGTCTATCAGTCGCTCGGTTGAGCGGAGCCGTATGGCAGACGTCGCGATCATCGGAGCCGGAGTGATGGGCCTCGCCACCGCACGCGCGCTGGCGCGCGTGGGGCGCGAGGTCGTCGTATACGAGCAATTCGAGCGCGGACACGCCCGCGGGTCGAGCCATGGCCGCTCGCGCATTTTCCGGCTGGCTTATTCCGAGCCGCACTGGGTGCGGCTTGCGCAGGAGGCGCTCGCAGGCTGGCGGGAGCTGGAAGCAGAGTCGGCAGAGCGATTGCTCGAGCTCACCGGCCTGATCGAGATTGTCACCGACCTCAGCGAAAGCTCGGCGGCGGCGCTCGACGCATGCCACATCGCCTGGGAGCAGCTGGGGCGAGAGGAGGTGGAGCGCCGCTTTCCGTTGCGCATCCCCGCGGGTTCCTTCGGCGTGCTTCAACCGGAGGCCGGCATAGTCCGCGCCGATAGAGCGCTCGCGGCCTTCGCGCGCGGCATCGATGTGCGCTACGGAACCCGCGTGCGCTCGCTGGCAGAGGTGGATGCCGCTTGCGTGGTGGTGACCGCAGGAGCGTGGGCCAACGATCTCGTCCAGCCGCCGCTTCCAGTCCGCGTGACGCGCGAAACCGTCTGCTATTTCCGGCTCGCGGATCCGCGCCCGGTACCTGCCTTCGTGTCCTTTGGCCCGCACAGCGGAGGCATCTGCTTGTATGCGCTGCGCGATCCTGTGCACGGCATCAAAGCCGCTGCACACCACGCTGGACCGGAAGTCGATCCAGGCGAAAACGGGAAACCGGACACCGCGCTGGTGGACAAAGTCGCCGCCTGGGTGGCCGAGCACGTGCCGCTCGCCGATTCGCAGCCGGTCGAAACGCAGACCTGCCTTTACACAACGACGGCCGACGAGAGCTTCGTCCTCGAGCGGCGCGGCCGTGTCGTCGTCGGTTCGGCCTGCTCCGGCCACGCCTTCAAATTCGCGCCCGCGATCGGAGCGCGTCTCGCGTCGCTTGCGCTCGAGGTGCTCTGATCATACTCGAGCACGTGCGGCTCAGCCCAGCGCTAGTGCATTGCACCGACGACCGTCTGTATCAGCCGGATCGCCTGAATCCCCTCTTCGAAGCTGGGGCTCCACGCCCTGGAGATCTGGCGCGTGTTCGACGCGGACACTTCTACAGTAGCCGTCGCCTGAGCCGCTTCGGGTGCGATCAGTCTCGAGTACGTGAACACTTTGACGAGCGTCTCCGCCGCCGGCTTGCCGCCCAGGCACGCTTCCTTTTGGAGCTGGACCGTAGAAAGCCTGGCGCCGGCGGCGTCGCGCAGCGTGATCGACGCCATTCCGCAAGGACCGGCGGCTGCGTCATCGGTTTCGAGCTCGATGGTGAGGGTGATTCTCCCCGTGGCCGTGTCCACGGAACCCTTTGCCCGCACGATGCCGGAACCTCCATCCGATGCCTGGCCGCAGTAGCCCTGCGCCGACGGTTGCTCGGCGCAGGTCATCTGCTCCGCGAATGCGGGCGGCAGGAAGCCGGCGGCGGCGACTAGAACGCAAATCTTTGCCAGTTGTGGTTTCATCCGCCTTCCTTCTCTTCACATGCCAAGCATCGGCCCCGAAATCCCATGAGCGCGCCAGCACGCATGACGCGCGGCGATTATCTGTGTGCGGTCGGCGCAGTCGTCATCTGGGGGCTCAACTTCGTCGTGATGAAGCTCGGCCTCCAGGGGCTGAGCCCCATGATGCTCGGCGCCTTGCGTTTCGCAGCCGCCTCGCTGCCCTTTCTTCCGTTCGTGCCGTGGCCGCGCGTGCCCTGGCGTTTCGTCGTGATCTACGGACTGGTGCAGGGCGTGGGCCAGTTCGGCCTGCTGTTCACCGCCCTCAAGCTCGGCATGACCGCCGGTGTCGCGTCGGTGGTGATGCCAACACAGTCGTTCTTCACGATGATCCTTGCCGTTCCGCTGCTGGGCGAGCGCACGCGCATCCATCAATGGCTGGGCCTTCTAGTGGCAGCGCTCGGCCTCGTCCTCCTCGCGTCAGCGCATGGTAAAAGTCCGGGGCAGATGACACTGATCGGCTTTGCCCTCACACTCGGCGCCGCGCTCATGTGGGCGATAACCAATCTCGTCGTGCGCTTCACAGGACGCGTGGCGGACTACGATCCGTTCGCGTTCATCGTCTGGACCAGCATCGTTCCAGTCGCGCCGTTCCTGGCTCTTGCAGCAGTGTCCGAAGGCCCCGAGCACGCTTGGCGCAGCGTGGGGCAAATGCGGGCGCGTGAATGGCTGGCCATCCTATACCTCGGGCTGCTCGCGACCCTGCTCGCCTACACGCTGTGGACGCGCCTGCTGAAGCGCCACCCCGCGAGTCGAGTGGCACCGTACTCGCTGCTGGGGCCGATCGTCGGACTGTGGGCAGCATGGGCAGCTTTCGCCGAGCAGCTGTCAACCGCGCAATGGGTTGGCGTCTCGGCAGTGCTGCTCGCGCTGGTGATCAACCAGCTCGCTCTCAGGCGACCCAGCCGTACCAGCGATGGCTCGGCACGCGGCCTTCGTCGAGATAGGCCATCTTGATCTGGCTCAGGTAGTCGCTCGGGATCCCGTTTCGCTTCGCCGACACATCCACGCCGTACACGCGTGCGGCGTTGAGCCCGAAGATCTGCTCCTTCACCGCGCGGGTGAGCGGCGCATAGCCGTGTTTCTCGGCGAGCGCATTCGGGATCTCGAAACGCCGGAACGCCTCGATCTGCCACTGCGGCGTGCCGTACCAGATCGAGTCGGTCCCCCACAGGATGTGATCGGCGCCGAACGCGTCGATCATCTGGCCCAGCAGATGCGCGCAGGCCGTCGGGTTGGTCGTGACGAGCTGCCCGAAGGTGGAGCCCATCTCCATGTAAATATTTTTGATCCCCGGCTCTTTCTTCTTCATCTGGCAGAACTCGGTGGTCCAGGGGATCTCGCCGTCCGGCTTGGGCGCCATCACATTGAGGAGACCGGAGTGGTAGGCGAAGAAGTTGATGTCCGGGAAATCCTTGGCCGCCTTGATGAGATCGCGCGGATGGTTGTAATCGGCGACCGTGCCGAGCGGCAACCCTTTGTGAACGCAGACACGCCGCACGCCCAGCTTGCGGGCCTGCTCCAGCATCGGATAAGCGATCCTCTCGTCGTCCATGAACCAGCCGTGCTCGAACCCCTTGGGACAAGAACCGGTATAGGACTTCCAGGCGTCCACTTTCAGCGTTTCCGCCTGCATCTGCATGAAGTCGAGGTCGGCTCGGCCGAGCTGCGGCGTCACCAGCCCGTGCGCGAACATCCGCTGCGACTGTGTGATGCGGTTGATCTCGTCGCGGATGTGCGTCATCTCCTTGGGCGGGACGACCGCCTCTTGCGGGTACGGCCCAGGCGGCGTGGAGATCAGCCCGATCGCGGTGTCGCTGTCGAGGAACACTTCCTTGATGAAGTTCTGCCAGGAAAGGTCGGCCAGGGTGCCACTGTCCGAAGCGAGCTTCGGATTCAACCGCTGCGAGCGCTTGCGCAACCCGAGCAGCATGCCCTTGCTGATCGCGCCCTTGCGGTCCGCTTCGGCGTCGGCCGGATCGTACCCGGAACCTACGTAATGCAGTTGCACATCGAAGATGAAAAACGGTGCGCCCGCCCCTTCGCTCGCCGCCGCTGGCTCTGCGGCCTCGACCTCGGCGACGTTGAAGAACCGTCCGAACACCGCATTCATGGCGAGGAACGAGGCCGCCATCCCGCCGCTGGTGCGGAGGAAGTCGCGCCGGGAGAGTCCGAGTCTCGGCGCCAGGCGGCCTGCCGCGGCCAGGATACGGTCCTCCACCTCCCGTTGCGCCGCAGTCTGCGGCAGCGGCGGAAACTCCTCGTTCGATACCAGCCGAGTGGGAAGAGGGACTTCGGTGCGCAGACCTTGGCGCATGCCTTCGCGAATCCGGAACGCGAGGCGATTCGGCTTCAACATTGGACTCCTCCGTGAATAATTTGGGGATCGCGCCTCACAGCAGGCATCGATCCGTCAACGCGGAGTGTACGTGAATCGCAAGACCGCAGCCGGGTGCAGCGCCATGCTGCACGTTCCGTTGTAGGATGTTTGCGCCGGCTTTCAAACAACGGAGGGGGCGATGGAGCTCAAGGGAAAGGTGGCGATCGTAACGGGCGGCAACGGCGGCCTGGGTCAGCGGATCTGCCAGGCGCTCGCACGCGCCGGCTGCGATGTCGCGGTGGTCTGCGCGCGGAGCCGCGACGCCGCTCAAGCGGTGGCTGCACAGCTCAAGAGCACGGGCGTGCGGGCGGAGGCTATGGCCTGCGATGTCACCAGTCCAGCGCAGGTGCAGGAGTTGGTTGCAGGTGTGCTCAAGACTTTCGGGCGTGTCGACCTGCTTATCAACGACGCCGCTTACAACAAGTGGATTCCGTTCAACGACCTCGACGCGCTGACGTACGAGGAATGGCAAAAGATCATCTCCGTCAACCTCACCGGTCCAATGCTGTGCATCAAAGCCGTTGCACCGGCGATGCAGCGGCAGGGCGGCGGGCGCATCGTCAACATCGCCTCGGTGGCCGGCCTGGCGCCGTCCGGTTCTTCCATCGCCTACGCGGTATCGAAAGCGGGCCTGGTGCATCTCACCCGCTGCATGGCAGTCGGTCTCGCACCCGCCATTCTGGTCAACTGCGTTGCGCCGGGCTACCTGGAAGACACTCGCGCAACCGCGAACCTCGATCCGGCCTACCGGCAGCGCGCAAGGGATGCGGCGCTGCTCAAACGGGCGGCTGACAAGGACGACGTCGCTAACCAAGTGGTTGCGCTGTGCCAGACCGACAGCATCACCGGGCAGACGCTGGTGATCGATGCGGGGCGGTTCTTCCATTAAACCACCCCGTCGCTTCGCGCCACCCTCCTTGAAAAGGAGGGGAGAAAAAACCCGCGCTCGCGCTAGCACCGCCAATGCACGACCAGAAAATTGCCTGGACGCCTGACCCCGCTACGATCGAGAGCGCGAACCTGACGGCGTTCATGCGTGCTGTCGGCGTGCGGGATTACGACGAGCTACTGTCACGCGCAGACGCCGAGTCGGCGTGGTTCTTCGACGAATGGCTGCGCTACCTGAACTATCGCTTCTACCGGCCGTACGAGCGCGTGCTTGACGATTCGGGCGGCGCACCTTGGCTGCGCTGGTGCCCGGGCGGCACCACCAACGTCGTGCTGAACGCGCTCGACCGTTGGCGCGGCACCGCGACCTACGACAAGCTCGCCCTGGTCTGGGAAGGCGAGGACGGCGCGAAGCGCAGCTACACCTACCGGGATCTCGACCGCGAGGTGTGCCGCTTCGCGGGCGCGCTTCGTTCGCTCGGCCTCACGCGCGGCGACGTCATCGCACTCTTCATGCCGAACGTACCCGAAGCGGTCATTGCGCTGCTGGCCATTCCGAAGATCGGCGCGCTCGCCATGCCGCTCTTCTCAGGATTTGGCCCCGACGCCGTGCAGGCCCGGCTCGAACTCGGCGGCGCGAAGGCAATCGTCACCGTAGACAGCAGCTCGCGTCGCGGCAAGCTGGTCGACACCAAGGCGATCGTCGACCAGGCCGTGAGGGACGGAGGAGAGCTCAAGTGGGTGATCGTGTCGCAGCGGGCCAGCAATCCCATCCAATGGGTTAGCGGACGCGACCACTGGTGGCACGAGCTGTGCGCATCGCAGCCCGATGAGGCGCTTACCGAGGAAATGGAGGCGGACGCGCCCTTTCTCCTCGTATTCACTTCCGGGACCAGCGGCAAACCGAAAGGCGTGGTGCACGGGCACACCGGATTCCCGGTGAAGATCGTGCTGGATCTCGCGCTGTGCATGGACTTCAAGCCGCAGGATCGGTTTCTATGGATGTCGGACATGGGGTGGGTGGTGGGCCCGTTCACCGTGTACACGACGTTCGTCATCGGCGGCACTCTGCTACTGGCCGAAGGCGCGCCGAATTCTCCGGACCCGGACCGCATGTGGCGCCTGGTCGCCGAGCACAAAATCACCTATCTCGGCGTCGCACCCACTACCGTGCGGACTTTCATGGCACAGGGAAGCGAACCGTGGCTGAGCTTCGACCTTTCCTCCCTGCGCGTGATGACCTCGAGCGGCGAGCCTTGGACGCCGGACGCGTGGCGGTGGTTGTTCGAACGCGTCGGCAATGGCCGCGTGCCGCTGCTCAACTTCTCCGGCGGCACCGAGATGCTCGGCATTCTCGCGTCCTGCGTTGTGCGCCCCATCAAACCATGCGCGTTCAACGCCTCGGTGCCGGGTACGGGTGCCGACGTGGTCGATGACGAAGGACGCTCGGTGCCGCCTGGAACCGTCGGCGAGCTGGTGATGCGGCGCCCGGTGATGGGCCTTACGCGCAGCCTGTGGAAGGACGATGCGCGCTATATCGACAACTACTGGAGCACGTGGAAAGACATCTGGCATCACGGCGACTTCGCCAGCCGCGACAGCGGCGGCCATTGGCTCATTCACGGCCGCTCCGACGATACGCTCAAGATCGCCGGCAAGCGCACCGGCCCCGCCGAGGTCGAGGCCCTGGCGATGAGCACCGGGCAGCTCGGCGAAGCGGCAGCGATCGGCGTCCCCGACACGGTGAAAGGCTCCGCACTGGTGATTGTGTGCACGCCGAAGCCCGGCATTCCTGCCACTGCGGATCTGGCAGCCGAGGTCGCGCAGGCGGTCACGCGCGGGCTGGGCGTCGCGTTCAGGCCCAACGCGGTGTTGCTCGTCCCCGAGCTGCCGAAGACGCGCAATCTGAAGATCATGCGGCGGGTGATCCGC
>DATJZQ010000119.1:0-25047 GCA_035499005.1 Burkholderiales bacterium
CCGCGTAGAGCGGCGCGAGCGCCGGAAATACGAGCTGCGTATCCACCAATCCCCCCCGAGAGACAGCCGCCGCCCTACTGCTTGACCATCTCGTCCCACTTCGGACAGGTGCGCTGCTCCGGCGCAACGTCGTACGGCTGATAGTTGGACTTGTCGATGATCGATACCGGCAGGATGATTTCCTTCGGAACCGACTGCTTGCGCAGGTAGCGCAGCGCCGCCGTCACGCTGAGGCATCCCTGGGTGTAGCCGTGGTAGTCGCCCGAGGCGAGCAGCTTGCCCGCCTTGATAGCCTCGACCGCTTCCTTGGTGCCGTTGATGCCGATCACAAGCGCTGTGCGCTTCGCGCCCTCCAGCGCCTCCAGCGCACCCATCGCCATCGCATCGTTCGCGGCCATCACGCCGTCGATCTGCGGGTAGGACTGCATCAGATTCTCCATCACCTGCAGCGCCTGCATCCGCTGGTAGTTGCCGGGCTGCGACGCGAGCAGCTTCGCGTTCGGAAACTCCTTCAGCGCGTCGTTGAAACCGCGCATGCGGTCGGCGTTGGTGATGACACCGCGCACGCCCTCGAGGATCACGATGTTGCCTTTTCCGCCGAGCGCCTTGAGGAGATAGCGCCCGGTCTGCAGGCCGAGCTGGTAGTCGTTCGAGCCGACGAACGTGACGAAGGTGCCCTTCTCCGCGCGATCGGTGATGTTCACGACCGGGATGTTGGCGGCGTTCATCTTGGCGACACCGGGCGTCATCGCCTTGTAGTCCACCGGTGTGAAGACGATCGCGTCGGGCTTCTTGACCACCACATCGTCGATCTGGCTCATCTGCTCGGGGATGCTGTCGGGCTTGGTCGGCACGTACTGCAGCACGGTTGCGTTCATCTGCCTAGCGGCGTTCTCGGCGCCGAGGCGCACCGCCTGGAAGAACGGATTGGTCTGGTTCTTGGTGAACACGGCGATCTTCTCGCCCTCTGCGCGCACCGCGCCCGACAAGCCCGCCGCGAGGATGGCCGCGACGGCAACTGAAAGACGACGCCTCATTTTTTCTCTCCTCCCTGAATGCGATTGTTCACTTGTCGGGGAAATGCGGTTGTTCACCTGCTGGCGCTCCCGCCCCGGTGCGTGAGCACGTCGAGAGACACCGCCAGAATCACGATGACGCCCGTCACCAGCGGCTGCCAGTTGGCGTCGATCGCGAGCAGGTTCATGCCATTCAGCACCAGCGTCAGGATCAGCGCACCCACCAGCGTACCCGAGACCGTGCCGACGCCGCCGAAGAGCGAAGTCCCGCCGATCAGCACCGCGGCGATCGCGGGCAGCGTCAGCGGCTCGCCGATGTCTCCCTCCGCCGAGTTCAGCCGCGCGAGGAAGATCAGGCTCGCGAGGCCAGCCATCGCCCCGCTCACAGTGTATACGAGCACCAGCCGCCGGTTCACCGGGATGCCCGACAGGCGCGCGGCGACCGGGTTCGCGCCGATGGCGTAGATTTCCTGCCCCCAGGTCGTGTAGCGCGCAAAGCCGATGCCGACGGCGAGGAATGCGAACATCAGATAAACCGGGATCGGCACGGACAGCCAATAGCCGCTGCCGAGCGCACGGAACGCGGGCGGAAAGCCGTGGATGGTGGCGCCTGCCATGAACCAGTACGTGAGCCCATGAACGACCCAGAGCATGCCGTACGTGGCGATGAACGGCGGCAGGCGCAGGACGGTCACGAGCAGGCCGTTGCCCAGGCCGATCGCGCAGCCGCTGCCCAACCCTACTGCGGCCCCCAGCAGTGGCGATCCGGTCGCCTGTATCACGCTGCCGGCGAGGCATGCGCTCAGGCCCACATTCGCGCCGATGGACAGATCGAGCCCTGCCGTCAGGATCACGAGCGTGAGCCCTGAAGCGAGCAGAAAAATGAGCGCGGCCTGGCGCAGAACGTTGACGAGGTTGCCGACCGTGAGGAAAGCGCCGCTCAGAACGCTCAGCACGATGCACAGGGCCAGCACCGCCAGGAGCCGCTGCACAATGGTCCGGAACTCCGCGGACAGGGCGAGGCGCGGCAGCGTCAGAGTGCTCATGTGTTTTTGAAGCTCTCGATCACGAGCGCCGCGATGATGAGCACGCCGATCGCAGCTACTTGCAACGAGGACGGCACGGCGAGCAGATTGAGGCCGTTGCGCAACACGCCAACCAGAAGCACGCCGAGCACGGTCCCGAACAGCCAGCCGTTGCCCTTCTCGAATGACGTTCCGCCGATGGCGACGGCGGCGATCGCGTCGAACTCCATGCCGATCGCGGCAGTGGGATGCGCCGCGCTCATGCGCGCAGTCAGCAGCAGGGCAGCGAATCCGGCCATCGCCCCGCCGAGCACGTAGACGCCGATCAGGTAGGCATTCACGCGCACACCCGCAAGCCGGAGCGCCTCCCGATTGCCGCCGAGCGCGAAGACATAGGTCCCGAAGCGGGTGTGATAGAGCAGCCCGTGCATGGCCAGATACGCCGCGGCGCCGAGCACCAGGGGCACTGGAATGCCAGCGAGCTTGCCGGCGTAGAAGTACACCACATCGTCTCCGACACCCGTGATGCTCTGCGCGCCGGTCGTGACCAGAGCAAGCCCCGAGGCGATCCCCAGCGTTCCCAGCGTAACGACGAACGGGGGCAGGCCCAGCCACGCGACCAGCGCGCCGTTCGCGAAGCCGAACGCAGCGCCTAGCGCCAGCGCACCAGCGAGCGCCAGCGTCACCGATCCGGTCTTTACAGCGATCGCCGCCAGCACGACGCATGCGAGCGTGAGCACGGCGCCCATGGAGAGATCGATGCCTTCGGTGAGCATGATCAGCGTCATCGGCAGGGCGAGAAGCAGCAGGATCGTCGACTGCATCCCGATGTTCGCGAGGTTGGCTCCGTCGAGGAAGCCGGTGCTGCTCGACGCGAAGCCGGCGCCGAGCACCACGAGCATGTACGCAGCGCCTGGAATGCGGCCCCAGCTTGAGGCGCGCCGAGGCAAGGCGAGCTCAGGCATCGTGCATGGCCAGGCGCAGCAGATTGGTTTCGGACAGCTCTGCGCGCGCCAGCTCGCCCACTACGCGCTTATCGCGCATCACGTAAGCGCGATCGCAGACTTTGACGACCTCCGAGAGCTCGGAGCTGATCATGAGCACCGCCGCGCCGCGCTGCACGAGCTGATCGATGAGGGCGAAGATCTCCTCCTTGGCGCCGACGTCGATGCCGAGCGTGGGCTCGTCGAAGATGATGAGCTTCGCGTCGGCGCTGAGCCATTTGGCGACCACGACCTTCTGCTGATTGCCCCCGCTCAAGAACTGCACCATCTGCCGCGGCCCGGGCGTCGCGATCCGCAGCTGCCGGATCCGCTCGCTCGCCACGCCGATCCCCTTGGCGGGCGAAAACCAGCCGCGCGGAAAGATCCGCTTCAGGCTCGCGAGGAGGATGTTGTCGGCCACCGAGCGGATGAGTGCCAGCCCTTCCTGCTTGCGCTTTTCGGGCACGAGCGCCATCCCGGAGCGCACGGCACGGTCGGGGCCGCCCTCCCGGCTCCGGTTGAGGAGGCGCACTTCTCCAGCCGTCACTCGGTCGGCTCCGAACAACGCGCGCGCCACTTCCGTGCGCCCCGAGCCCACCAGGCCGCTCAGACCGACAATCTCCCCAGCACGCACGACCAGATCGACGCCGCTCACACCGTTGACAGCGCCCATGCCCTTCACTTCCAGCACCACCTCGCCCGGCGACTCGCAGTAGCGGCGCGCGTAACTCGTGTCCACTTTGCGTCCGACCATCATGCTCACCAGTTCGTCGGGCGTGGTGCTGGCGGGCAGCAAACTTCCCACCTTGCGTCCATCGCGCAGCACGGTGATGCGGCCGCCAACCCGAAACACCTCGGCCAGACGATGCGAGATGTAGATCATCGCCACGCCCTGCGACTGCAGGCGTTGGATGATCGAGAACAGGCGCTCGGTCTCGCGCTCGGACAGCGCTGCCGTCGGCTCGTCGAGGACCAGAATCCGCGCTTCCTGCGACAACGCCTTGGCGATTTCGACCAGCTGCTGCTGGGCGACACCCAACGTATGAACCAGCGCCCGCGTGTCGACCTCGAGACCCAGGCGGTCGAGGAGCTCGCGAGCGCGTGCGTGCATGCGCTTGTGGTCGACGCTGCCCGGGATCTTGCCGCGCGGCTCTCGCCCGAGAAAGATGTTCTGCGCGACGCTCAGGTAAGGGACGAGAGAGAACTCCTGGAAGATCACCGCGATGCCGAGCGTGCGCGCGTCCGCGGGAGAGCGGATCGCGACCGGCTCGCCCCGGTGGAAGAACTCGCCCTGATCGGCCAGGTAGGCGCCGCAGAGGACCTTCATGAGCGAGGATTTGCCGGCGCCGTTTTCGCCAAGCAGCACGTGCACCTCCCCGGCTCGGATCTCGAGCGACACCGCGTCGAGCGCCCGAACCCCGGGGAACGATTTCGTGATGCCGCGCAGCTCGAACAGCGGCGCCGCCTGCTCGCCGCCGTGCGCCGGACCAACCGCTGCCGCAACCGCAGTCAAAGCGCCCTCCTCCCAGATCGGTCGAACCTAGTAGAACGCCAGCGTCTCGATCCCGCTCCCGCCGTCGAAATACCCGGTGATGCGGCGCTCCGCCAGGTCGATCACTGTGGCGATGCCGCTGTCGTGATTCGCGACGATCGCAGCGTTGCCGTCCGGCGCGAAGGCGAATCCCATCGGTCCCTTTGCGACGATGAGCGGCGTCTGCCGGCGCAGGTCGTCGGCTTCATGGACGTAGATCACGCCCGAAGCGTAGTTCGACGTGAGCACGAAGCGGCCGTCGAGGGAGTATCTGACCCGGACGTTGCGGCTGCGCTTGGGGTTGGTCGGCGGGTTCCCGCTCAAGGCGACGGAATCGACGATCGCGTCTGTCTGCGTGTCGATCACGTGCACGCGGGCGTCGAAATTGTCGACTACGAGCACCCAGCGCCCGTCCGGCGACGCGGCGATGCCCTCGGTGCCCTGCTTTTCGCTCGGCAGGACGATGGTGCGAGTCAGCATGCGCGACGCGACATCGAACACGCCCACCGAGTCGGTCTTGTTGGAGATGTAGACCTTCGCGCCGTCCGGCGTCAGCGCGATCCAGTGACTGCCGAACGATCCAGTGTCGAATGCTGCCTCGATCGCGCGCGTCGCGGGATCGATGACGATGAGCTTGGCGGAGGCATCGCACGAGACCCAGAGCTTGCCCCCCGCGGTCACCATGATGCCGTGCGGCGCGAAATAGGGGGCGACGCTGATGGTGTCGACCTGCTCGCGCCGGTCGAGGTCGATCACCGCGATGCTCTGCGCCGGGGTCGGGTTGTTGCCGAAGATGCCCGGGCCGTAGATGCTGACGTACGCGGTGCGGTGGTCGGGCGAGAGAGCGACCTCGTGCGGCAGCTTCTCGACGTCGATCGCCGCGATCTCGCGATACGTGCCGGGCTCGTACAGGCGCACCTTGCCGCCGACCTTGTCGACGGCGACCAGACCGCGCGTGCCGGTCGGATTGTTGAGGTCCGGTCGCCTCGCGCCGGCAGCCCCGAGCTTCACTTCTCCCCCTATTGTTGTATCGCCCGCGGCAAATCGTACTCGCCGCACGAGGCGAAACGCAGCTTGTTCGGACGCGCGGCGACTGTCAAGTGGGTGGCTGCAGGCGAGAGCGCTTCAGGCGCGGCGACGGGCGATCCGGTGTAATCTGCGGTACCCGCAAGCGCCCGAACACGGGACAAGATCTAAGGTACGGTGACCACGATGGCGAAGAAAAAGGCGCGGCAGCCGCGCATCGTCCGCCCCGACGACATTGACCCGCATCACAACTGGAGCCGGCCGATCCAGGCGCCGGGGCACACGCAGGTCGACTTCGAGGAGCGCGTCAACTTCCGCCGGCTGCACGATTACCGGCTGTCGCGGGTGCGGGCGGCGCTGTCCGGCTCGGGCCTCGGCGCGCTGCTCTCGTTCGACCAGCACAACATCCGCTACACCACCAGCACGGTGATCGGGGAATGGGCGCGCGACAAGCTCACCCGCTACTCCCTGCTCACCGGCAACGGCGATCCCTACGTGTGGGATTTCGGCTCCGCGGCCAAGCATCACCGCCTGTATGCGCCGTGGCTGCACCAGGACCACTGCCGCGCCGGCCTGCTCGGCATGCGCGGGGCCGTCGGCACCGACCTCGTCCTGTTCCGCGATGCCGCGAAGGAGATCAAGTCCATTCTCGACGCCGAGGGCGTCGGCGACATGCCGCTCGGCCTGGACGTGGTGGAGCCTCCCATGCTGTTCGAGCTGCAGAAGCTGGGGATCGAAGTACGCGACGGCCAGCAGGTGATGCTGCAGGCGCGCGAGGTGAAAAGCGCAGACGAGCTGACGCTGCTCAACATGGCGGCCGCGATGGTGGACGGCGTGTATCAGGACATCGCCGAGGCGCTGAAGCCTGGCGTGCGCGAGAGCCAGATCGTCGCGCTCGCCACAGGCCGCCTGTACGAGATGGGATCGGATTGCGTCGAAGCGATCAACTCGATCTCAGGCGAGCGCTGCTCGCCCCACCCGCACAATTTCACGGACCGCCTGATCCGCCCGGGCGACCAGGCCTTCTTCGACGTCATCCAGTCGTTCATGGGCTATCGCACCTGCTACTACCGCACCTTCAGCGTCGGACGCGCCACGCCCGCGCAGCGCACCGCCTACCGCAAGGCGCGCGAATGGATGGACCGCGCCATCGAGCAGCTGCGTCCCGGCATCACGAGCGACAAGATCGCGAGAGCTTTCCCCCGCGCGCAGGACATCGGCTTCGCATCCGAGATGGACGCGTTCGGCCTCAACTTCTGCCACGGCCTGGGACTGGGACTGCACGAGCGCCCCGTCGTGAGCCGGCTCAATTCGTTCAAAGAACCGATCGAGCTGAAGACCGGGATGGTGTTTGCCGTCGAGACCTACTGCCCGGCGACGGATGGCGTATCCGCGGCGCGCATCGAGGAAGAGGTCATTCTCACGCCCACGGGGCCGCAGATCATCTCGCTCTATCCAGCGCAGGAGCTGCCCATTGCCAACCCTTACTGATATGAAGGTCGGGTGGATCGGCACCGGCCGCATGGGATTCACGATGGCGCGGCGCTTGGCCCGCGCCGGCTGCGAATTGACCGTGTGGAACCGCACCCGCGCCAAGGCCGAGCCGCTCGCGCGGGACGGCGCCAGGATCGCCGACTCGCTCGCCGACCTGGGCGGCTGCGACGTGGTGTTCTGCATGCTGGCTACCTGGGACGATGTGAAGCACGTGATCGCTGGGCCGGGCGGGGTGCTCTCGCATCGCGTGCAGATGCCGCGCACCATCATCGAGTGCTCCTCGATCTCCGTGCATGGCTCGGCCGAGCTGCGCGCCATCCTCGCGGCGAGCGGCATCGAGCTGCTCGCAGCGCCGGTCAGTGGCAACGCGAAAGTCGTCACGGCCGGCAAACTCTCCTTCGTCGTTTCCGGGCCGCGGCCGGCCTATGATCGCGCCCGCCCGCTGTTCGAGCAGATCGGCAAGAGCTCGACCTGGGTCGGGGAAGGCGAGCTCGCGCGCACCGTGAAGATCTGCCACAACGTTTTTCTGGGCGTGGTGGCTCAATCGCTCGCCGAAGTCACCGTGCTCGCCCAGAAGGCGGGCGTGCCGCGGCATGCATTCCTGGATTTTCTGAACCAGAGCGTGATGGGATCGACGTTCACGCGCTACAAGACGCCGGCGCTGGTCAATCTCGACTTCAAGGTCACCTTCACACCCGAGCTGCTGCGAAAAGACATGGACCTGGGCCTCGAGCTCGCCCGAACGCTGGGCGTGCCTATGCCAGCGGCGGCCCTCACGCGAGAGCAAATCCAGGCGCTGATCGGGAACGGCTTCACGGATCAGGATTTCGCCACCCTGCTGGTGCTGCAGGCGCGAGCGTCCGGGATGACACTCGACGCGGAGCAGGTGCAGGTCGACGACGGCCTGTCCTAGGCAGATCCTCGCTTGGGCGCGTGCTGGTTTCGAGTCCTGTGCCGCTTTCACGTATCGCAGATACTCACGATTCATCCAAGGCATGAAAATGAGCGAACGAAAACTGATCTCCTCGGGTTCGAGCTTCGAAAAGCTGGCCAGCTTCAGCCGGGCGGTGGTAGACGGCGATTGGGTATTTGTGTCCGGCACCACCGGTTATGACTACAGCACGATGACCATCTCGCCTGACCTCGATGCGCAGACGCGCCAGACCTTCGCCAATATCTCCACTGCGCTCGCGCAGGCAGGCTGCACTCTTGACGATGTGGTGCGGGTGCACTACTACCTCTCCGACCAGTCGTACTTCGAGAGGGCGGCCCCGATCTTCGGCGAGTATTTCAAGAATGCACGGCCTGCAGCGACTGCGCTGGTCTGCGGCCTGGTGAGTTCGGCGATGAAGATCGAGATCGAGGTGACGGCCCGGCGCCGCGGCGCATCTGTGGGTGCGCGTGGGGCACAGGACGCCTACCCGCCGGGGCGAGCCTAGCCGGCCCTTTCGCGCGCTCACGATCCCCAATCCCAGCATGATCCATCTGCAAAACCGCTGCGGCGGCAGTCATGAAGCGAACGATAGAGGACTGCAGCGCAGAGTTCTTGGGCCGGTTTGCGCACTTCTAGGCGATTCTTGCGCCCTGGCGGAACCGTCTGTCGTGTGACGCAGATGGTTGCAGGGAAGTGACTGGACGTTTGACCCTGATTTCCCGGTCCTGCACAATCTTCGCGCGTATGAGTCGTGAAGACTTTTCCCTCGAGGCTGATGGGCTATCGGACTACGAGCGTCGATTCCTGGCTCTTCAAAGGGTCGCTCATCTTGCTACTGCGGACGGTCGCGCAATTCCGCATGTCGTGCCGGTGTGCTTCGCCATCTCGGAATGTACCCTCTACATCACGATCGATGAAAAGCCCAAACGACACCCCGGCGCCGAGCTGAAACGCCTTAGGAATATCCGCGAGAATCCGGCGGTCGCTGTGGTCATCGACCGTTACGATGAGGATTGGACTCTACTGGGCTGGGTCATGCTGCGCGGCCAAGCTGAGGTCTTGACCGACGGGACCGAACACGACGCTGCGCAAATGCTGCTTCGTTCCCGCTACCCACAGCTTAAGACGATGCGGATCTCGCAGCATCCGGTGATCGCTGTACGCATCAAGCAGACGACGAGCTGGGGTAATCTGTCCGTATGCGCCTGACGTTGAACAACCGCAGACTCTGAGGAACCGACCAATTTGAAGATCACGAAAATCCGAAGCACGCGTCTCCATGACCAGGCGAGCGCGCCATTCCAGGACTCGACAATGGCACGGGTAGTTAACGGCCTGGCGTGGATGTTCGTCGCGCTCGAGCCGAGCGCCGGCATCACCTCACGCGAGAGCAGATCCAGGCGCTGATCGGGAACGGCTTCGCGGATCAGGATTTCGCCACCCTGCTGGTGCTGCAGGCGCGAGCGTCCGGGATGCCGCTCGACCCGGAGCAGGTGCAGGTCGACGACGGCCTTTCGTAAGGACCGCTTCTGGCCGGTAGTACGCTCGTCCGGAGCCACTGGCATGGTGTGCTGCTCGGGCACGTGTCAGCGCGCCCCATCAACTGAAACAAATGAAACAAACGGGACCTAACGGTGAAATTCGACTAACTCATCCGATCACTAGACTATGGGGCAGCCTCGTGGCTCGCGGGGATCCGCCGCGGAGCAATGCAATGACACCCGAATGCATTCGTATCGTTCAGTCCACTTGGGTCAGACTATTGCCCATCAAGGATTTGGCGGCCCAGCTCTTCTACGAAAGGCTGTTTGAAACAGATCCGTCGCTCAGGGCCTTGTTCCGAGGCGACATGCGCGAGCAGCGCGAGAAGGTTATGCAGGTGATCGATGCCGCAGTGAACGGGCTCAGCCGTCTGGAACGCATTACAGTGGCGATCCAAGATCTGGGCAGGCGTCACGCTGACTACGGCGTAAAGGATCATCATTACGACACCGTCGGTGCCGCGCTGCTTTGGATGCTCGACGAGACCCTGGGCGCTGAGTTCACGCCGGAAGCGAAACGCGCCTGGGCGACGGTATACGACGTGCTGGCCACGACGATGCGAGAGGCGGCTGCCACGTCACGGGTCACCACTGATCTCTAACACTAGGAGAACCGCCATGTCACTCGACTCTGCCGTCAAAGATCTCGCGCAGACGTTCACCGGACGTCTGCTGCAAGCTGGAGATGCCGGGTATGACGATGCGCGCCGGGTGCACAACGGGTTGGTAGACAAACGTCCTGCGCTGGTCGCGCGGTGTCATGGCGTGGCCGACGTCGCCGATGCTGTGAGGCTGGCACGCTCACAGGGGCTGCAGGTCTCGGTGCGCGGGGGCGGACACAATGTCGCGGGACGTGCCTCGATCGATCACGGCGTCATGATCGATCTATCACCGATGCGCGGCATACACGTCGATCCCAGGAAGCAGACGGCACGCGCGCAGGGCGGCGTTCTCTGGAACCAGTTCAACCGAGAGACACAACTGCACGGCCTCGCCACGACGGGTGGTGTGGTCGGTTCGACGGGCCTCGCCGGATTGACGCTCGGCGGCGGGCTCGGCTGGTTGATGCCAAAACACGGCCTGGCGTTGGACAACCTGCAAGCTGCAGAACTGGTGCTTGCCGACGGCAGCGTAAGGCGCGCGAGCGCCGACGAGAACCCGGATCTGTTCTGGGGTATCCGAGGTGGTGGCGGCAATTTCGGCATCGCCGCGTCGCTCGAGTATCGTTTGCATCCGATTGGCCCGATCATCACCGGCGGCCTCGTTGCGCACCCGCTCGCCCGTGGCGGGGACACATTGAAGTTCTTCCGCGATCGCTGCGCGTCGCTGCCGGACGAAGCGATGCTGGTTGCGGGACTTCTCACCGCCCCCGACGGCTCAACGAAGATTGCGGGCATTTTGCTGGCGCACTGCGGATCCCTCGCGGAGGGCGAAGCGCTCGCCACGCCGATCAAGGCCTTCGGCCCACCTGCGGTGGATCACATGGGCCCGCTTCCCTACACCGTGCTGAACAGCCTGCTCGATGCCGCGTTTCCCAAGGGGGCGCTCAACTACTGGAAAGCGCAATTCCTTACGGATCTGAGCGACGACTGCATCAAGACGCTGGTTGAATGCGCTGCAGCGTGTCCCTCGCCGATGTCGCAGATTGTGCTGGAGCATTTTCACGGCAAGGCGAGCCGTGTCGGCGTGACCGAGACGGCGTGTGCGATGCGCATAAGCGGCTTCAACGCCGTGATCGCCTCTCAGTGGCAGGATTCGAGGGAGACCGAGCGCAACATCAAGTGGTGCCGGGATACCTTCCGGGCGCTGCAGCCCTATTTCGGTACGACGCGCTACGTGAACTATCTCGCCGACGATGAGTCGGCCGACTCGGCCGCGGCGGCGGCTTACGGCCCGAACTACGCGCGGCTGCGGGAGATCAAGTCAAAGTACGATCCGGAGAATTTTTTCCGGATGAACGTCAACGTCAAGCCGGCCTGAGCGCCACTCTTCCCTGCGTCTTTTCGGGACCGCGTCATTTGGGACGCAAAAATGCGTCGCACGCTGGTTGGGTGCGCTCGCGCTCACTTGAGTGTTGCGGTGCCTGCTTCTTGCGTCTCAGGCGATGAATTCGTGGCCTGCTTTTCGACGGGGACGACAGCGCCAGCACCGCTGTCGACAGCCGCAATCCAGTGGTGTAGAAGGTCGGTGTAACTATCAGACACAGAGGAACCGACCCATTTGAAGATCACCAAAATCCGAACCACGCGCCTTTACGACCAGGCCAGCGCGCCATTCCAAGACTCGACGATGGCGCGGGCAGTCAACGGCCTGGCGTGGATGTTCGTCGAGCTCGAGACGAGCGCCGGCATCACCGGCATCGCTTACTCGGAAGGCGCGGGTCCGGTCCGGGCCTTCATTCACGAGCAACTTTCGGATCTCGTAGTCGGTGCAGACCCATTCGAGACCGAAAAGATCTGGAATGACATGTTCTGGCGGGTGCGCGGCAACGGCCGCAAAGGCGCCGCGTTCCAAGCCATCTCCGTCATCGACAACGCGATCTGGGATATCAAGGCGAAGGCGCTGAAGGTCCCGCTGTACCGGCTGCTCGGCCCGGCACACGAGCGCGTGCCGATCTACGGTTCCGGCGGCTGGACGAACTACACGACCGAAGAGCTCGTTCGCGAGCAGTCGGCGTTCGCTGAAAAAGGGTTTACGCGGACGAAGGTGAAAGTCGGCAAAGACTTCGGCCGCGCCGAAGCCGAGGACATCCAGCGGCTGGCTGCGGTTCGCAAGGCGCTGGGCGAGGAAGCCGCGATATATATCGACGCCAACAACGGCTACTACGCGAAGCAGGCCATCAGGCTGGCCGAGTCGTTCAAGGCGTCGAACGTCGGTTGGTTCGAAGAGCCGGTGCTGGCGGACGACATCCCTGGCCTGGCGCAGGTCGCGGCCCACACGACGATTCCGGTTGCGACCGGCGAGCACGAGTACACGAAGTACGGTTTCCGGGACCTGATTACGGCCGGGGCGGCGGACATCGTGCAGCCGGACATCGGACGCGTCGGCGGAGTCACGGAGTGGATGAAGATCAGCCACATCGCGGCCGCGTTCAACCTGCCGGTGGCCCCGCACGCCTACTGCCTGCTGCACCTGCACCCGGCCATGGCGACGCCGAACCTGATGGTCGTGGAGATGCTGGGGATCGAGTGGGACCCGATGGTGAAGTGGCTCGTGGACCCGCCTCTGCCGGACGGCGGCTACTGGAAGCCGGACCCGGAGCGGCCAGGCAACGGCATCGAGCTCAACCCGCACGCGGTGGCGAAGTACAAGCTGGACTGAAGATCGAGCTGCCTCCTACGCGATACTGAGCCCAGCCCTGCACAGGCCCGCTCGCCAGTGAGGCGTGGTCGCGGGAGCGAAGGGCACTGTTCTAGAGAAACGGGACACGGAGAACTCCGGCCACCGTTCGAACAGCGTATCGCGAGCCTCGCGTGCTTCGTCCTCCCTGTCGAGATTCGACAACGCCGATACCAGTATCAGATACGGCCACGGTACCGAATTGGGGTGCCGACACGCGAGCTTGCCGTATTCGACGGCGCGGTCGAATTCCCCAAGTTCCAGGTGCGACAGCGCACGCATGTTTTCCATCGTCCACAGCATCGGGTCCTGTGGCGATAACCCGATGGCAACGTCGAGTACGTGGAGGCGAGCTCCTGACCACCAGGGACATCCCCTACCTGGTTGCCACGCCGACTCTTCAAACGTCCTCGGAGAAGTACGCCTGGCTGAACAGCGTTCAGCTCATCAACAAACTCGTTGAAGTGAAGCTCGGCGAAGGCGGCTACATCAAGTATGACGTCTTCATCGTGCGATGATGCCGCTGACGGTGAAGAGATCTATTGCGCCGATCTGCGCGAATAGACACGCGTCCGCCACGCAAACGTAGATTCCTCGAAAGCTCGCGAGAAGCCCAGAGCCCTCAGCCCGCGATCGATCGCTGTTAAATCGTGGATATACGAACGGAAGCGGCAGCGGATTAGCGCCAAAAACACCCGGCCCGCGAACATGGCCAGGCGTACGGACCGACGGTCACGCGGAACGGTGAAGGCATAAACTCGTCTGGCCATACCGGCCGATCTTTGCACCAAGGTTTCGGCATCGGGATAACAGCAGATCACCTTGTCGAGGATGACGATGTCGGCAGGCCGCAGCCCATCGGCCAGCTCGACGAAATCGCCTTCCCGATAGTCGGTGCGCTCAGCAAGGCCCCGCTCTCCCGCCTGCACCCGGGCCTCTATCAGCATTTTGGCCGAAAGGTCGACACCGACCGCGCTGGCGGCACCGGCCTGGAGCAGGCGCTGATGCAAGTAGCCGGTGCCGCACCCAATATCCAGCACACTGGCATCTCGAAATCCGCTGCTCATCAGCCCGTCCATCAATTGCTTCTGCGACGGTTCGAGCCCTTTGCGCGCGAAGCGGCTGCTGCAGCGCCTGGCGAACCAGCCGAAAAAGCGGCCAGCATCACGGTTATGTGCGCAACACGAACTCATCTTTGGGGCTCCGAGGTGGCCTCAGTTTAGCCCCATTTGCTCGCACGGACCCGCCAACGCTCTCGACGTTCTTTCAGCACCCCCGGGGCGCGCGTTACGCGGAGGCCATCATCCAGGACTTATTCGGCACAATGTCAGCGGTAGAATGAGCGCTGGCCTCGAGCGGACGTTGCAACGGTTTCCCTCGAGACGGGTTCTCGGGTTCGACGTGCAATAAGTTAGTGGACGCTTTCGGCGCATGGATGCGGGAGAGATTCGGGGAGTTCGCGAACTGTTCGACAGCGCGGAGCGCGAGCCCGATCCGCGTCGCAAATGTGCCGCGTTAGAAGAAGCCCTCGATCTGATCGATGGCTGGCTACAAGATGAGACAGGCTCCCCCGAGAATCGCGCACTCGTTCGCAATCTACGCCGTTCGAATGCCCGTAGATTGCTCGTCCAGCTGGTGTCGATGCGTGACGTTCACTTCGACGTGTGGTTCAGCTACCTGTCCCTGCTGTTCTTCCGCTTAGGACCCGAAGTGCGCGTACTTCTGAACGAAGACGAGGGAGTTCGAACCGCCTATGAAGCATTCCTCGGGCTTTGGGGCCCTGAAGCCACAAGGGCGTTGCTGGGGATTCTGGCAGAACCGAGCAACCCATCATAGTCGCGCCTCCCCCTAAAGCAGATGCGTGATGGCGCTGTCGGGTCCTTTTTGTAGACATTAAGGCCACCGCAAACCGGCCCGTTGAAGCCATCGAAAGCAGATCTAGGCAAGCCGAACGCACGGCGTCGCAAGTGCGAAGCCCGTTTCAGTTGGCAAACTACCCGCGGCGCGGTAGCCTCTCTTAAGCAGTTAAGGGTGCGGCGGATCATCGCCGCAGGTTCGGGCTTGGTCGGGCCGCCAGCCATTGCACTCTCGTGAGGACAATGGCCCTATGGCTGATCCGCTCGACCACAACACTCCCCAACCTCCGGCCAGCTGGCAGCATGCGGGGGGACTTGCCCAACGCGCGCTCGCTCCCGTCGAACGATTTCTCGCAATCGAGGCTGCAAGCGGCATCGTTCTCATCGTGGCCGCAGCGGTTGCGCTCATATGGGCAAACTCGCCATGGCATGAAACCTATAACGCGCTCTGGCACGCGCCGGTCGGGTTGAGGATAAGTTCGTTTCACATCGAGCGTGACCTCCACTTCTGGATCAACGACGGGCTCATGACGATTTTCTTTTTCGTCGTAGGGCTCGAGATTCGGCGCGAGATCTATAACGGCGAGTTAAGCGAACTGCGCCGCGCTGCACTTCCGTTTGTGGCAGCGGTGGGCGGGATGCTTGTCCCCGCATCCATATTTGTAGCGTTCAATCTCGGGCGGGAGTCCGTGAGTGGATGGGGCATCCCGATGGCGACGGACATTGCTTTCGCGGTGGGCGTGCTCGCTTTGCTTGGCAGCCGTGTACCGCCGGCGTTGCGCGTGTTCCTGCTCGCCCTTGCGGTTATCGACGACGTTGGCGCCATTCTTGTTATCGCTATCTTCTACTCTTCTGGTCTCCATCCGTCTGGTTTCTTCATCGCTGCCGGCGGCGTGGGCGTCATCGTCCTGATGCGATTGCTCGGCATTCGAAGCCCATGGGCATATGTGCCTCCGGCGGCGATTGTTTGGGCGGGCACGTATGTGGCAGGTATCCATCCAACCCTTGCAGGCGCCGTCATCGGGCTGATGACTCCAGTCCGCCCTTCCTTGGGGCGACGAAAATTCATCGAGCGCGCCCGCGCGACCCTTGCGAGGCTACGCGATCAGCGAGATAGCGATACGCGGGCATTGCTTCCGCACATGAGAGAACTGGATCAAGCACGCCGAGAAGCACTCTCTCCCGTTGACCGCATCGACCATGCCTTGCATGGTTGGGTAGCTTTCGGAGTGATGCCTCTATTCGCGCTGGCGAATGCCGGCGTGTCGGTTGGCGATCTTTCGTTGTCGGGTGAACCGCTGCTCGTACTATTAGGTATTGGCGTTGGACTGATACTTGGTAAGCCCATTGGAATCCTTGCCTTCTCGTGGCTTGCAACTCGATTGGGCTTTGCCGCGTTGCCGCGTGGCATTGCATGGCCGCAAGTTGCGGTCGTGGGCGTCGCTGCGGGGATCGGGTTCACCATGTCAATCTTCATAGCGTCGCTCGCTTTCCCCGCGGGCCCAAACCTTGAGACATCGAAGTTAGGGATCCTCATCGGCTCTGCGGCTGCCGCTATCGTTGCCATGGTGTTCGGTGGGGTAATCTTGGCGTCGAAGCCGGTCGCTGAGATCACCGCAACAGTTTCAGACGAGGTGATCCGCTGAGACAGCAGCCGCGACAATGTCTGCTTCCAGACAAATTGGGTGGCGTGGTCGAAGGACCGCTTGTAGCCGTTCAGCGAAGTCCGCGAGGGTGGCTCCGTCGAGCGCCGCCGACTAAGGTCAGCTGGCGAGCCCGTCCATCCCATGTTGCTTCGCGCGCGGGCTGAGACGGTTGGTCGCTCGTATGCGCGGAGTTCGGGCCATCAATCGAACATGTAAAGTTTACGTGTCGATCCGATTTACATAATCGAAGGAACCCTGGTCTTCGATTACTCGCGAGCTTGGTTCAGAACCTGACAGTTTGAGAAGATCAGGCGGTGTGCGGACAAGAACTTATCCGCCTACGGCGAGAACACCGCTCCCGTACACGCAGCATGAGTGTGCTTGCGGGGCGCTCGGGGGTTCGCGGGCACGCGCTTCCCAGGTGTCTGTCGGTTGATTTTACGATCCGCAATCGAGGCGGCGCGCTCTACGTCTCGATGCCATTGATCAGGCTGCGAAAAGATGCTCGGGTATGGATCTGGCTCTGTTAGATGTCGCGCCTGGAAACTAGGAGGTGCGCGATGAATGCCAGAAGCCTCGTCGTTCTCGCAGTAGTGAGTCATGTGCTCGTCTTGGTGATTCACTAACAGCTCACCCGGCCACGAACATCAACAAAGCGGTCTTGCAGTATCACTCTAGCCCGCATTGGGCAGCGCATCTACGAGACGGTCCAGATCAGCCGCTGGGCCGCTCCCATACGTCGGGAGGTGATTGCAATCATGATCAAGCGCAGCGCCATCGCCGCTATCGTCGCGACTCTCATTTCAGCGCTTTCCAGTGGGACCTTGTACGCTGACCCCGTTGCGATTCCGGTCGACATTTCCGCCAACGTAATTGAGTCCATTCTGCCGGGCGGCACAGTCTTTCATGACTCCAAGCCATTGTTCGGTACCACGATCGACCCGATACAAAGCGCCGAGCTTCTGCACGTGTCGGACACAGGCGTCAACGCCTCGGGCCGCTCGACCAATATCTCCGGCGCATTCGCATCCTCACTCGCGGAGTCGGACGGCAACGGGGGCGTGGGCGTCAGCCAACTGATCTTCGGCAGTCCGGGCGGTTCAGGCGACGGCGTCAGAAAACTGGTCGCGCAATCTTTGTGGACGCACACCTTCGTCTACAACGGCCCTGCGGCACACGACATGTTGCATCTGAACATTCCGACGCTGCAGGTCGGGCTGCTAGGAGTGCCGCCGAGACGCAGCGGGCCCAGCGCAACCGAAACAGCAGAGGCCGTTGCCAGAGTGGACACAGTAATCACGCATCCGGATGGCAGCATGCTCCAGGGCGTTTTCGAATTCGGCTTGCGCGAGTTTGAAACGCAAGTCCCCTCCGGCAGTGACCTCCTGAATTTGGCTGACAAGCAAATCCTCGAGCAACCAAATCCGCTGGTCTTCACCCCCGTTCTGCATTTCAATGGCGACGACTTCAACCCGAGCTACACCCTGGACCCTGTGACGCTGGATCTCGATCTCGGCGTGATCCAGGCGGGAGACACGATGTCCTGGGTGTATACGCTCACGGCACAGGGTACGACGCATGGCTTCGAGCGGGGCTATTTTGCTTTCTTGGGCGACCCTTTCGGCGGGGACGTCATCACCGACAATCTGAGAGAGACAATCGACCCCACTGTGCCCGCCACTGTTCCCGAGGCGAGCAGCTTGTCGCTCACGCTGCTGGGACTCGCTGGCTTGTTCCTGTGGCGTCGGCGTCAAGAGACGCTCGCTACCCCTGCTTCTTGACCCAGGCACTACACCAGCCCTTGGGGCTTACGAGGTTGCCAGCGAAGATTTGACACGGGCCGTCGGGCGCACCCGGTTTGCCCGAATAGAAATTGCAGGTATCGCAAAATGCTTTGGCATCCTTGCGATTTGCCGCTTTGGTCGCGTCCTTCTTGTATCCCAAAGCCTGCGCCTGCGGATTGGACTCGGCGACAACCTCGGCCGCCTGCGCAGTATTCACAAGCAGCGCAGTAGCGGGGGTCACAATCGCAATCCCGCAGACACTGCCCTTGATGAAGCGGCGACGAGTCATATCGGAAGCATTCTGTCTCACGGCACACTCCTTTCGGGACGTCGGGAACAAAAGCAGACGGCCGCCCGCGTTCGCCTACAGACTCTGCTCGTGCGGAGCGAACGCCGTCGCGACGCCAGCCGTTGCATGCATTGGGCCACGCTCGTCGCGCAGCTTTATCAACGTCTTGGATTGGCACGCTGTGTCGGCTATGTGCAAAACTGCTTCGCCGCTTGCAAGAATTACCAGGCGACACCGACGCCTTCTCACCACGTATCGACCCAGGGCCGTTTCTTGCCGGTGCGGGGCGGCAATGGCGGCAGCGAGCGCAGCCCGGCCATCACCCACGATCGGGTATCGGCCGGATCGATGACATCGTCGATCTCGAACATCGTCGCGGTGCTCAGCGCTTTGCCGCGCTCGTAGGCGGCGGCGACCATCTCGTCGAACTTCACCATGCGCTCGGCCGGATCGACGATGGCTTCCAGCTCCTTGCGGAAGCCCAACTTCACCGCGCCCTCAAGGTTCATCGGGCCGTACTCGCCGGTTGGCCACGACACCGAGAACAGCGGCAGATGGAAGCTGCCGCCGACCATGCCCTGCGAGCCCAGGCCGTAGGCCTTGCGCAGCACGACCGAGAAAATCGGCACGGTGAGGTTGGCGCCGACGACATAGAGGCGGCAGCAGTGACGGACCAGCGCGGTGCGCTCCGCCTCCGGGCCCACCATGTTGCCCGGCGTGTCGCACAGGGAGAGCACGGGGATGTCGAACGCGTCGCACAACTGCAGGAAGCGTGCGGCCTTGTCGGCGGCATCGCCGTCGATCGCCCCGCCGAGCACCATGGGGTTGTTGGCGATCAGGCCCAGCGGCCGACCCTCGATGCGGACAAAGGCGGTGACCAGGTTCGTGCCGAAGTCGCGCCGCAACTCCAGCACCGAACCGGTGTCTGCGAGCACCTCGATCACGTTGTGAACGTCATAGACGCGCAAGCGATTCTCCGGGATCGCGTGGCGCAACGCGCGCTGGTCGGCGCAGGTCCATTCCGAGACCGATCCCTGGAAGTAGGTGAGGTACTGCTTCGCGACGCGCACGGCTTCGGCTTCATCAGCCACGACCACGTCGATCACGCCGTTGCGCCGCTGCACCGAGGTCGGGCCGACCTCGTCCGGGTGAAACACGCCCAGGCCGCCGCCCTCGATCATCGCCGGTCCGCCCATGCCCAGCGAGGTCTTCTCGGTGGCGATGATGACGTCGCAGCAGCCCGCGACCACCGCGTTGCCCGCGAAGCAGCGTCCGGAGACGATGGCGACCAGGGGCACCAGGCCGCTCAACCGTGCGAGCAGCGTGAAGGCCTTGATGTGCAGCATGCCGGACGTAACGACGTCGGTGTCGCCCGGGCGCCCGCCTCCGCCTTCTGCGAACACGACCAGCGGCAGCCGCCACTGCGCGGCAAGCTCGAACATGCGGTCCTTCTTCTCGTGGTTCTTGCTGCCCTGCGTACCGGCGAGCACCGTATAGTCGTACGACATCACCACGCAGCGCGCGTCCGTGTCCGGGAACAGCGCACCGTTCACGCGGCCGATGCCCATGACCAGGCCGTCGGCCGGTGTGCGCGCCATCAGGTCCTCCATGCTGCGCCGGCTGCGCTGAGCGGCGACCACGAAGGCGCCGTACTCATGGAAGCTGTCGGGGTCGCATAGGTCCGCGATGTTCTCGCGCGCGGTGCGCAGGCCGAGCTTGTGCCGCTTGTCCGCCGCGTCGGGACGAGCCGCGTCGAGGGTCAGCGCGCGGCGCTGCTGCAGCTCGGCCAGGTCGGGACGTACCGCCTCAAGGTCCATGTCCGCCGCCGCAGCACCTTCGTCGGCATCGGTTTCCTGCGCGTCGATGAGCACGAGCGCGCTGCCTTCCGCCACAGTGTCGCCCGGACGGGCGCGCAGCTCACGCACCACGCCGGTTGCACGAGCCGCTACCACATACTCCATCTTCATCGCTTCCAGCACCGCGACCTGCTGGCCGCGCCGCACGCGATCGCCGGCCGCCACGTCGATGCTCACAACCGCGCCGAGGACGGGCGCCGCGACGGCATGTACGCCTAGCGGGATCGGCATGCCATTGGGTTCCAGCGGAACGGCGTGCGAACGCTGGCCCCTCCCGTGCGCGAGGATGGCCAGCGGATCCCCCGGATCGATGCGCGTGGGCGCGGCGTCCGGGTACAGGCGGGGATGCTCGGCGTGCGCGCACAAGCTGACGAGATTGGCATCGATCAAGCCGGTGTGCCACTCGCCGCCCAGAAACTCCGGGTGCGAAAGCAGGTTCAACAGGAAGTCGCGGTTGCTCGCAATGCCGGCGATGCGGAACTCGGCCAGAGCACGACGCGCCTTCGCCGCGAGCACGGCGAGATCGCCCGGCACCGCGTGTACGATGACCTTGGCGAGAAGCGAGTCGAAACGCGGGTTGCTGCGGAACCCGGTATGGCCGCAGGTGTCGACCCGCACGCCGGGGCCGGCAGGCAGGTCGAATGCCTCCAGGACGCCGGCGGCCGGGCGAATGGTTCCGTCTGCCGACATGCTTTCGGCATTCACGCGCAGCTGCATCGCCATCCCGCGAGGGGCCGGGACGCGCCCGGTAGTGAGCTCGAGCGACGCGAGCGTGCGCCCGTCGGCCAATGCGAGCTGCATGCGCACCAGGTCGATCCCTGTGACCACCTCGGTAACGGTGTGCTCCACCTGCAGGCGCGGATTGGCCTCGATGAAGAAGAGCTCGGCCTGCTCTGAGACACCCTGCTCGACCAGGAACTCGAAGGTGGCCAGACTGCTCACCCTGGCCGCCAGTGCCATACGCAGCGCCGCGTCGATGAGCCGGTCGCGCAGGGCAGCCGGCAGCCGCGGAGCGGGTGCCACCTCCACCAGTTTCTGGCGATTGCGCTGTAGGCTGCATTCGCGCTCCCAGAGGTGCGTGATCTCGCCGGCATCGTCGCCGATCACCTGCACTTCGACGTGGCGCGCGAAGGGCAAGAGGCGCTCGACATAGACCCCGTCATTGCCGAACGCCTGTCGCGCCTCCGAGCGGCAGCGCTCGTAGGCGGGTTCGAGCTCACCGGCACTGCGCACGGCGCGCATCCCGCGGCCGCCGCCGCCGGCTGTCGCCTTGACCATGACCGCGCCCCCAGGACCGAGCGAGGCGAGAAAACGCGCGGCCTCCGCCAGCGTGGTCGGCCCGTTGGTACCCGGCAATACCGGCACCTTGCACTCGAGCGCCAGCCTGCGCGCGCGCGCCTTGTCGCCGAACACTTCGAGCGCATCGGCGGCCGGGCCGACGAAGCGGATGCCGGCCTGCCCGCAGTGACGCGCGAACGCGGCGTTCTCGCTCAGGAAGCCGTAGCCGGGGTGAATGGCGTCGCAACCCGCAGCTTCCGCCACGCGGATGATCTGCGCTGCATCGAGATAGGCTGCCGCTCCTTGCCCCGCCAGAGGGTGCGCGCGGTCGGCTTTGTAGACATGATCCGCGTCGGCGTCATCCTCGGAGAAGACCACGTGCGAGCGGATGCCAAGCTCCGCCGCGGCGCGCGCGACGCGGATGGCGATCTCGCCACGGTTGGCGATGAGGAGGTCGTGGAACGCCACCTACACCACCTTGTCGTGCCGCAGCCGCTCGATCTGGCTGCGCTCCAGCGCGAGCCATTCGCCGAGCACTTCGTCGGTGTGCTGGCCCAGCATCGGGGGTGGATGCCGCAGGCGCATGGGGGACGCGTCGAAGCGCACGGAGAAGCCTTGCATCGGCACGACTCCCGCCTTCGGATGCTGTATTTCCAGCAGCTGCCCGGGACGCGCGAGATGGGGATGCTCGACCAGGTCCGACACGCGCGCGACCTTCGCGCAGGGCAGGCCGATGTCCTGCAGCGCATCGAGCAGCTGCGCTGCAGTCAGCGTCCTGGTCCAAGCGGCGATGATTTCCTCCAGCGCTTCGACGTTCGCCATGCGCGCATCGTTGTCCACGAAGCGCAGATCGTCGGCCAGCTCCGCGCGGCCGAGCGCGCGCATCAGCGCACGAAACATGGGCTCGCCGGCGCTCGCCAGATGCACCCATTCGTTGTCGAGCGTGGGAAAGGTGTTGGCCGGCGCCCCGTAGCGGTCGCGGTTGCCGCGCCGCGTCATGGTGCGGCCGAGCAGGAGCTGCTCGGGAATCGCCGTCATGAGCATCGACATCGCGGAGTCGAGCAGCGCGACGTCCACCACCTGGCCCGTACCTGTACTCTGCCGGGCCTGCAGCGCGCCCAGGGTGCCGATGGTCGCGTACAGCCCCGTGGCGTAATCCACCACGTAGGTGCCCGCCATGATCGGGGGGCCATCGGCCTCGCCGGTGATGTCCATCAGCCCGCTCATGGTCTGAGCGATGACGTCGAAGCACGGCTTGCGCGAGAGCGGGCCGCTCTGACCGAACCCGGAGATGCGCGTCACGATCAAGCGCGCGTTGATGCCCCGCAACGTCTCCCAATCGAAGCCCATCTTCTCCAGCGTCCCCGGGACATAGTTTTCGACCAGCACGTCTGCCTTGCGGAGCAGGTCGCGGAACAGCGCCTTGCCCGCCTCGGCGCGCAGGTCGAGGGTCAGGCTGCGCTTGTTGCGGTTGAAGACCATCGTATACAGGCTTTCGCCCTCGATGAACGGGCCGATGGTCCGGCTGTTCTCCCCGCGCCCGGGCGGCTCGATCTTGATCACGTCCGCTCCCATGTCGCCGAGCAGCATGGCGCAGTAGGGGCCGGCGATGAAGCGCGACAGGTCCAGGACGCGCACGCTGTCCAGCGGGCCTGGCCGCGGCGCCGCGTTGTGGCCTGGTGCCAAGGACTCGGTCTCCGTTCGTTTGGTTTGCTGCATCGCTTCGCCGATTACCGGCTTCCTCCCGTCCACTGGCGAGCGATTATAGCGAGCGCGGGTAGCCTAAGGCCCCCGCCTCCGCTACCATCCGGCCTTGAACGCAAACAGAAGAACTAACCGAGGGAGGAGAGGTGATGCAATCCGAGGCAACGCCGCAATTCGAGGAAACCACGTACAAGAAGGTGGCGTCCCGTCTGATTCCCTTCCTGTTCCTATGCTACATCGTTGCCTTCGTCGACCGCGTGAACGTCGGCTTCGCCAAGCTGCAGATGGCGGGCGACCTCAAGTTCAGCGACGCGATGTACGGCGTCGGGGCGGGGATCTTCTTCATCGGGTATTTCATCTTCGAGGTGCCGAGCAATGTGATCCTGGAGAAGGTCGGTGCACGCGTGTGGATTGCGCGCATCATGATCACCTGGGGGCTGATCTCCTCGGCGTTCATGTTCACCGGCGACGTTCACTGGGGCTCGATCGCCGCGGCCCTGGGCCAAAGCGATGCGCAGTTCACCTTCTACCTGCTGCGTTTCCTGCTCGGCGTGGCGGAGGCAGGCTTCTTCCCCGGCATCATCCTCTACTTGACCTACTGGTTCCCCGGCGCCCGGCGCGCGAAGATGGTCGCGCTGTTCATGACCGCGATCGGCGTCTCGCAACTGGTCGGGTCACCCATATCCGCTGCCATCATGCAGTTCATGGACGGCGCGCACGGCTGGCGCGGCTGGCAGTGGCTGTTCCTGCTCGAGGGGATCCCCTCGGTCATCGTCGGACTTCTCGTGTTGGCTATTCTGCCCAACGGACCCAGGAGCACCGCCTGGCTTACTCAACAGGAGCGGGACCTGCTGCTTGCCCGCGTCGAGAATGACAACGCGGGCAAGAAAGAGCTCGCTGGCCGGCATAGCCTGATCGACGCATTCAAGGACGGCCGCGTCTGGGCACTTGCGCTGGTTTACCTTGCCCTGGCGACGTGTTTCTACGCAGTGGGGTTCTGGATGCCGACCATCATCCAGGAACTGGGTATCGACAAGAAGGACCTGCTCAGGGTCGGCCTGCTGAGCATGATTCCGTGGGGAGCCAGCATCGTCGCCATGATCTATTGGGGCAGCCACTCGGATCGGACCGGTGAGCGCCGCTGGCATTGCGCCGGCGGGCTCCTGTTGATGATGGTCGGTCTGCTGCTGCTCGGCATCGCGGCGAAGTCGCCGATGGTGGCGATCGGCGCGCTCACGCTGATCACCATGGGCTGGGCCGGGTGCGTGTGCACGTTCTGGTCACTGCCCACGGCTTTTCTCTCGGGCACCGCGGCGGCTGCCGGAATTGCGTGGATCAATTCGGTGGGTAATCTCGGCGGCTACTTCGGTCCCGACCTGATCGGCACCATCCGCACGGCGGCACACGGAGCCGCGGAAGCGGCTTTCTTCACCCTGGCCGTGATCGCCCTCGTGGGAGCGCTCATCGTGATCTTCCTGCCTCAAACGCAACGTGCGGATCCGGGGCGTTTGGCTATGCAGCGGGAGTGATGCTGGCCGACCGTGGGCGGCGCTTCGCCGCCCTCAGGCGTGCCTGGTTTTCGCGCAGGTGCTGAACCGAAGGACGGAATAGAGCGGGCAATACCCGACCAAACCCGTGGCGAGCGGTACGAGGCCGATCAGGCCCAACCAGCGGGCTTCGCCCTTCAGCACAAAAAACAGGCTGACCAGTGCGATACCTGCGATGATCCGAATGAACTTGTCTGC
>DATJZQ010000120.1:0-2231 GCA_035499005.1 Burkholderiales bacterium
GGCAGCCATTGAAGACACGCACGGTAATCGGAACGGCGGGGATCTGCCGCTCCTCTAGCACGCGCTTCATAGCGCCCGGCAGGCGTAGGAGGCGCAACCACTCGTCAAACACTTCATGAAACTGCGGAGCTGCCGGACCGATGATGGAGCGTGGCGCACCCCGTGATTTAACCGATTTCTGTAGATCGGACGGCGACCAATAAACGCCTGGCTGCGCAATAAACAGATCGGGCCAAACCTTTTCCTCCCATTGGCCCAACATCGCGCCAATGTTGAGTGACAGCGGCCGCGTGCTGAAGACAGCGTCAGTTGCTACCATCACCACAGAATGCGGATCTTGACCTATGGCTTCGATAAGCTGCGCTCTAGCCTGGATTTCTCAAACGCGGGAGGTGCATCGGGGCTGAGAATCTGAGAGAATCGTTGTGCAGCAGCGATTTCTCCATGATCCAAGGGTACGCCCCGATGCAGACAGAATGTATACCGAAGCTGTTCGAATTTGAAGCGGTTGAGCGGCGTTTGGTGGTGGCCGCGTTCGACGGGGGGAACATCACCTCGAACGCAGGCGCGCTGCTGCTGGGGCAGGTGGACCGGGGCCTCGGACTGGTGCGTCGCTTTGCCGACTGCTTCACCGATCGGCGCCACCCTCGCTATGTCGAGCATCAGGTCGACACACTGGTGGGACAGCGCATCTTCGGCCTGGCGTTGGGGTATGAGGACCTCAACGATCATGACGAACTGCGCAAGGACCCGACGTTTGCGGTGCTGGCAGGCAAGTTGAACCCGGTGCTGCGAACGGACTGCGAGCCGTTGGCTGGCAAGAGCACGCTCAACCGCCTGGAGCACACCCCCCGGCGGCATGCGTCGAAGTATCACAAGATCGATTGCGACGGAGCGCAGGTCGATGCGTTGCTGGTCGATCTTTTCCTCGAAGCGCATGAGCGCGCACCACGCGAGATCGTGCTGGACCTCGACAACACCGACATCCCGCTCCACGGGACGCAGGAGGGCCGCTTCTTCCACGGCTACTATGACGAGTACTGCTATCTGCCGCTCTACGTGTTCTGCGGTCGGCACCTGCTGCTGGCCCGCCAGCGGCTCGCGAATGTTGCGGGCAGCGATGGCGCGGTCGAGGAGATGGCGCGCATCATTGCGCAGATCCGCCAGCGCTGGCCGCGGGTGCGCATCATCCTGCGCGCCGACAGCGGCTTCTCTAACGACGAACTGATGGGGTGGTGCGAGGCGAACCGCGTCGACTATGTGTTTGGCCTGGCGCGCAATCGCCGCCTGGAGGCGGCGCTGGTCGATCAGCTTGCCGAGGCCAAGCGTTTATGTGTCGCCCGGGGGCAGCCGGCGCGCGTGTTCCGCGACTTCCTGTATTGCACGATCGACAGCTGGAACCGCACCCGCCGCGTCGTCGGCAAGGCCGAGCACACGCTGGAGGGCGCCAATCCTCGCTTTGTCGTCACGTCCCTCAAGCGCTCCCGCGTCGGTTACGACGCGCGTGCGCTCTATGAGGATCTCTACTGCGCCCGCGGCGAGGCCGAGAACCGCATTGGCGAGCAGTTCGAGCTGTTCGCCGATCGCGCCTCGTCGGCCACCATGCAGGCCAATCAGCTCCGCATGTCGTTCTCAGCCATGGCCTATGTTCTCGTCGATACCTTGCGCCGTGTCGGTCTGCGCCATGGCCAGTTCGCCGATGCCGCCGTCGCGACCATTCGCCTCAAGTTGCTGAAGCTCGGGGCGCAGGTGCGAACCAGTGTGCGCCGCATCCACTTCGCCATCGCCTCCGGATGCCCGAACAAAGACGAGTTCGAACTCGCCTACGTCTACCTTCAGCGCGCCTTCAGCTCCGCTTGAGTCACAGCACGCAGCGAAAACACCAAGCTTGCTCATCAGCATGCTGACGCGCGCCCTGATGGACTCGCATTACGGGCAACCAAAAGTTATCGCTCGCGCGTTCCGCGAATCTCATCAGATTGCCGGCCAACGCGATCCCACGCACCACTCAAATGCCAGACCACCGCCCGGTTCGCAGCCCCAACCAGCTCGCGTTTGAGAAATGGAGGCTAGGTACTGCCTCACGGCAACCATGACAGCAGCTGCGAGCGGCAGACGTCGCGACTTGAAGAACTTTGTACCGCGAATCTCGAGCGTACCGCTCTCAAGATCGACGTCCGCGAGCGTCAGGCGTATCAGTTCCCCGATTCGCAGGCCGGCGCAGTATGTGA
>DATJZQ010000121.1:0-32711 GCA_035499005.1 Burkholderiales bacterium
CTAGTGTGACCTGGGTTAGTTTCCAGTAAACCCGCACGAGGTTGTGGCTCCGGCCGCTCGCAAAGCTCGCTTAACCTGGCAAGCCTGCGGCCAGGTCAGCCTACGTACGCCGCAAACCTGGTGCTCCTACAGGAGCAGTCGATTGTGGTTCCGACATAACCTAAAGGTTAGTCTTCACCGCAACCTCTTTCCTGCTAAAGCAGGACGAGGTTGTCACGGTGGATCAGCTCGGGCTCGTCGATGTAGCCCAGCCTCGCTTCGATCTCGTGGCTCGGGGCGCGCAGGATGCGACGGGTCTCTCCGGCGTTGTAGTTGACCAGCCCGCGCGCAACCTCCCGCGCCTGCGGGTCGAGGCAGCTCACCACCTCGCCCCGCTCGAATTCCCCGCTGACATCGATGACGCCGATCGGCAGCAGGCTCTTGCCGTCCTGCGTCAGGGCGCGGACGGCGCCTGCGTCCAATGTCAGTCGGCCGCGTACCTGCAGGTGGTCAGCCAGCCATTGCTTGCGCGCCGCGAGCGTCATCGTCTCGGCCGTGAGCTGAGTGCCGATCATCTCGCCGCGCGTCAACCGCAACAGCACGTCGGGCTCGCGCCCCGATGCGATCACGGTGTGCGCGCCGCTGCGCGCGGCGCGTCTGGCGGCGCGTATCTTGGTGAGCATGCCGCCGCTGCCGAGGTGGCTGCCCGCGCCGCCGGCCATACGCTCCAGGCCGGCATCGGAAGCTTTGGCCTCGGCCACCAGCGTGGCGTCCGTGTGCCGGCGGGGATCGCGCGTGAACAGGCCGGCCTGGTCAGTGAGGATCACCAGCACATCGGCTTCCACTAGATTGGTGACCAGCGCCGCCAGCGTATCGTTGTCGCCGAACTTGATCTCGTCGATGGCCACAGTGTCGTTCTCGTTGATCACCGGGATGATGTCCAGCGCCAGCAGCGTGCGCAGGGTCGAGCGCGCGTTGAGGTAGCGGCGCCGATCAGACAGATCGTCGTGCGTGAGCAGCACCTGCGCGGCGTGCAGGCCATGCGTGCGGAAACCGGATTCGTACGCCTGCACCAGCCCCATCTGCCCGACCGCAGCGGCGGCCTGCTGCTCGTGCAGCTGACGCGGGCGGCGCTTCCAGCCGAGGCGCTGCATGCCCTCCGCGATTGCGCCGGAAGATACCAGCAACACCTCCCGGCTCTGGCGCCTCAGCTCGGCAATCTGCTCCGCCCAGCGGGCGAGCGCAGCGTGGTCGAGGCCGTGCCCCTGCTCGGTCACGAGGCTGCTGCCGACTTTGACCACCAGGCGTTTTGCCTGTGCCACAACGGAAGGCATGGCGTGCGCTATTGCGTTGCGGCTGCGGGCTCCGCCGTCTCACGCTCCGCCCGCGCAGACCGCTCGAGAAATTCCATCACCGCCAGGGTGAGCTCGCGGCAACCGTCGCCGGTCAGGGCGGAGATGACGAACACGCGCGGGCTGGCAACCCCGCCCTTGCGGGTGCGCCGGCGCTTGCCGACGTACGCGTCGACGAACGCCTGCACGCGCTCATCGCGCTCGGCATCTGCGATCAAATCGACCTTGTTCAGCACGATCCAGCGCGGCTTGTCGAACAAGGATGGATCGTACTTGCGCAGTTCCTCGACGATGATCCTGGCGTCGCGCACCGGGTCGGCGTCCCGCTCGAGCGACGCGAGGTCCACCATATGCAACAGCAGCCGTGTGCGCTGGAGGTGACGCAGAAACTGGTGACCCAGGCCCGCGCCTTCGGCCGCGCCCTCGATGAGTCCCGGCATGTCGGCCACCACGAAGCTGCGGTTCACGTCGACCCGCACCACGCCGAGATGCGGATGGAGCGTCGTGAAGGGATAATCCGCCACCTTGGGCCGCGCCGCGGAGACAGTGCGGACGAAAGTCGACTTGCCGGCGTTGGGCATGCCAAGCAGCCCCACGTCCGCCAGCACCTTGAGCTCCAGTTTCAGCCGGCGCGATTCGCCCAGTTCCCCGGTGGTGAACTGCCGAGGGGCCCGGTTGGTGCTGGATTTGAAGTGGATGTTGCCCAGCCCCCCGCGCCCTCCTTTGGCGATCAGCGCCCGCTCCCCGTGCCGGACCAGGTCGGCGAGGGGTGCCCCTGTTTCAGCGTCGGTGATGACGGTGCCCACCGGCATCGGCAGAACGACATCGGGCGCGCCCTTGCCGTAGCAATCCGACCCGTGTCCGCTCTCGCCGCCTTTGGCGCGGTGGATGCGCGCAAAACGGTACTCGACGAGCGTGTTGATGTTGCGGTCCGCGACCGCGTACACGCTGCCGCCCCGCCCGCCGTCACCGCCGTCCGGACCGCCCTTCGGAACGTATTTCTCGCGCCGGAACGAAGCCACACCATCGCCGCCCTTGCCGGCGTGCACCTCGATCAGCGCTTCGTCGATGAATTTCATGGCATCGCAAACAAAAAAGCCCTATCACATGATAGGGCTCTTGGACGGCCGGATCGGTCGCGGTCAGGCCGCGGGAACGATCATCGCCGTCTGCTTCCTGCGCGGGCCCCTCACTGCAAACTTCACATAACCGTCGATCTTGGCAAACAGCGTATGGTCTTTGCCGACCCCGACGTTCTCGCCCGGGTGGATCCGCGTGCCGCGCTGACGCACGATGATGCTGCCCGCCGCCACCAGTTGTCCGCCGAAGCGCTTTACGCCGAGACGTTTGGCATTGGAGTCGCGGCCGTTGCGCGAGCTCCCGCCTGCCTTCTTGTGTGCCACGATCGATCCTCCTAACCGCTGATGCCGTTGATTTCGATCTCGGTGTAGTTCTGACGGTGACCGAGCGTCTTGCGGTAATGCTTGCGCCGGCGGAGCTTGAAGATCGCGACCTTCTCGCCCCGGCCGTGGGCCACGACCGTGGCTTTGACCGTCGCGCCGGACACGAGCGGCGTGCCAGCCGTCACCTTGTCCCCGTCGGCGACCAACAGCACCTGATCGAGCACGATCTGAGCGCCAATCTCAGCGCGGATCGATTCCACTTTAAGCTTTTCGCCGGCTGACACGCGATATTGCTTGCCGCCGGTTTTGATAACAGCGTACATGGCCCGAATCCCTAGTGACCCCCGGCCTCGGGGGCTTTTCGGAAAACTGTGAAGGATACAGGCACTTGCTGGTATGGTCAAACCACATACCGGCGGCGCACAGGGCCGGCCTGAACAGCACGCCGGTGGTATGCTTCTCCAAGTCTCGAGCACGAACCTCACTTTCCGTCCATGTTCGCCGCCACCACACTCGAACCGGTCCAGCGCTTGATCGCTGAGGACATGGCGGCTGTCGACAAGGTCATCCGTCGCCGCCTGCACTCGGACGTCGCACTGATCCGGCAGGTGAGCGAGTACATCATCAACGGCGGCGGCAAGCGGCTGCGTCCGGCGCTGGTCCTGCTGGCGGCCGGCGCCTGCGGCTACAGCGGCAACGCGCACTACCAGCTCGCCGCCGTCATCGAGTTCATCCATACCGCGACGCTGCTGCACGACGACGTGGTGGATGATTCGGATCTGCGCCGCGGTCAAGCCACCGCCAACACGCTGTTCGGCAATCCGGCCAGCGTCCTTGTCGGGGATTTTCTCTACTCCCGCGCCTTCCAGCTCATGGTCGAGCAAAACAATCTGCGCGTGATGGAAGTCATGGCGGATGCCACCAACACGATCGCCGAGGGCGAAGTGCTGCAGCTGCTCAACTGCCACAACCCGGGAGTGACGGAAGAGGACTATCTGCACGTCATTCATTTCAAAACCGCCAAGCTGTTCGAGGCCGCCGGCCAGATCGGAGCCATCGTCAGCCAGGCGAGGCCCGAGGTGGAGCTCTGCCTGGCCCGCTACGGCATGCACCTCGGCACTGCGTTTCAGCTCGTCGACGACGTGCTGGACTACTCGGGCGATCACGAGCAGACGGGGAAGAACCTGGGCGCGGACCTGGCCGAAGGCAAGCCAACGCTGCCCCTGATCCACGCCCTGCGTAGCGGATCCGCCGAGCAGGCCGGACTGATCCGTGCCGCGGTCGAGCACGGCGGTCTGCACCAGTTCGAGCCGGTCCTTGCCGCGATCCATGACACGGGCGCGCTCGATTACACGCGCCGGCAAGCATCGCTCGAATCCCAGCGGGCGATGGAGGTGGTGGCGAGCTTGCCGCATTCGTCCTTCCGGGACAGTCTGCTACAATTGGCCGCCTTTGCAGTATCCCGCAGTTCCTGACCGCTCTTCCCCGGCCTGATCCTGTACGGCGGGCGCGTCTCGCCGAGCGGACGCATCGCTCACGAAGACGGCGGGCGATTCACTGCATCGGGGTGTAGCTCAGCCTGGTAGAGTACTGCGTTCGGGACGCAGGAGTCGGAGGTTCAAATCCTCTCACCCCGACCACTTCCCTCGGGTCGCGCCGCGACGGGCCGCGCACAGGCGCCCCGTTACACCCAGCTGCTCGCGGGATGACGCGGGCGCTCGCCGCCCGAAATTATCTGCCTGCCCCGCCATGGACGCGTTCTGGCTCTGCTTCCTGCCTCTGCTGGTCGCGGTCGACGCCATCGGCATGCTCCCGCTCTTCATATCGTTGACCGAGCGGCTCGACCGCCAGCATCGCCAGCGCATCATCCTGCAGTCGGTGCTGACCGCGACGGCTGTTGCACTGGTGTTCGTCTTCGGCGGCAATGCCCTCTTGCGCGCGCTGGGGATCACCGTCCCCGACTTCATGGTGGCTGGCGGCGCACTGCTGTTCGTCTTCAGCCTGAGCGACCTCATCGTCCCGCAGCGCGCGTCGGGACTGGAAGCCGATGGGTTGGGCGCCGTGCCGCTGGGCGTGCCTTTGCTGGCCGGACCCGCCGTGCTGACGACCTCGCTCCTGTTGGTGGATCAGTACGGCCGTCTCACCACCACAGTCGCGCTGGTAGCGAACATGGCGCTGGCCGGCATTGTGTTGCGTTTCTCGGATCTCCTGCATCGCCTGCTCGGCGCTACCGGCACTCGCGTGTTCCAGCGCGTGATGCTCCTGCTGCTGGCGGCGATCGCCGTCATGACCGTGCGCAAAGGCGTGGAAAGCTTCATGCGCGGCGCGGTGCCTTGAGCCACCTTGCCTCGCCCGCGCTTGGGTTATGATGGGCGCCGCCGCAAGTCTGCCTGGGTCCCCTTGGCCAAGTTCCTGCTTCTGATCGCGCTGGCAATCGTCGTCTATCTCTTTTTCAGGGGGTTTCGCCGTGACGCCAGCATTCGGGATTCGGCCCGAGCTTCTCAGTCGCGGGATCGATCGACGCCCGAGGACATGGTCCGCTGCGTCGTATGCGGGGTTCACCTGCCTCGCAGCGAGAGCTTTACCTCGAGCGGCAAGTTCTTCTGCAGCGACGAGCACCGCCGCCTGGGGGCCGGGGAAGGCGGCCAGCGCTAGGCAACAGCGGAGCTGATCACCATGACCGCGCAACAGCTGGTACTGCGCGCACGCAGCGTGATCCCGGACACCGGGTATCCGGACTCCTACTGGCGCTCGCTGTTCTACTTCAACGTCTACCGGCTGATCGTCGCGACGCTGCTGCTGGTCACAGCGGCAGTGTTCGAGGATCCGGTGTTCGGCGCGCGCAGCCTGTCGATGTTCCTGTACGCCGCCGTCGTCTACATTCTCTTTTCGGTCGCGTGCGTCGCAACCATCAGCTCACATCGCCCCGACTTCAGCTTCCAGCTGTGCGTGCAGGTCGTGGCGGACATCGCGTTCGTCACGCTGCTGGTCTATTGCAGCGGCGGGGTGAGCAGCGGGCTCGGGCTGCTGCTTCTCGCTTCGCTCGCCGCCGCCGGCATTATCAGCCGCGGCCGCATGACGCTGTTCTTCGCCGCCCTGGCGAGCGTCGCCATGCTCTCAGAGCAGACCATCGAGGTACTGCTGCACGAGGAACCCTTCAGCCACTATATTCAGGCCGGGCTGTTGAGCGTCGGTTATTTCACCACCGCGTGGCTGGCCCACACGCTCGCGCGCTACACGCAAGCGAGCGAACAACTGGCGGCGCAGCGCGAGGTGGATCTGGCCAACATGGCCCAGGTCAACCAGCTCGTCATCCAGGACATGAAGGACGGCGTGCTGGTGGTCGACGAGCGCGGCAGCATCCGGCAGATCAACCGGCGCGCGGTCGAGATTCTCGGCCCCCTGCCCAAGGGCGGCCGGGAGCTGACGCTGCGCGACTACACCCCGGCGCTGGCCGAGCGGCTGCAGCGCTGGCGTGAGGATCCTGGTGCGGGTTTCGATCCGATCCGCACCGTGCTCACCCACCGCCTCATGGGCGCGCGCTTCGTGCCCGTGGGGAACAGCCGCAGCGTCGGCGTGGTGGTGTTTCTCGAGGACCTCACGCGCATCCAGGCCGAGGCCCAGCAGATGAAGCTGGCCGCGATGGGCCGCCTGACTGCGAACATCGCGCACGAAATCCGGAACCCTCTGTCGGCGATCAACCACGCCGCCGAGCTGCTGCTGGAGGAATCCGACAGCAACGAGACCCAACGCCGGCTGCTGCAGATCGTCCACGACAACACGCAGCGGCTCGATCGCATGGTGCAGGACGTTCTGAAGCTCAACCGGCGCGATCGGGCACACCGGGAGACCTTCCGGCTCGGCGCGTTCCTGCGCACCTTTGTGGCGCAGTTCGGTCAGATCGAAAAGCTGCAGGACGAGGTGGTGAGCCTCAAGGTCGACCTCGATCCCAGCATCACGTTCGACCGCAGCCACTTGAACCAGGTCATGTGGAACCTGTGCCGCAACGCCCTGCGCTACTGTCAACGCAAGGCAGGCAGCCTGCGCATCTCGGTGCGCGGGGGCGATCCGGCGAATGGGGTAGAATTGGCCGTCGCCGACGACGGTTCGGGCGTGCCGGAGGCGATCCGGCCGCACCTGTTCGAGCCGTTCTTCACCACCGCAGCGAGCGGCACCGGTCTCGGCCTTTACATCGCGCGCGAGATCTGTGACGCCAACAACGCCTCGCTCGAGTACGTCGAGCAGCCAACCGGCGCCATGTTCATGATCGTGTTCAGGGGAGTCAAGGGTTGAAGCGAAGCGAGCGCACTGCCGGCGGCCGCGCCTCAGCGCCGCAGCGCTGCGTGCTGGTGGTCGACGACGAGGTCGACATCCTCGAGCTGATCGAGCTGACCCTGCTGCGCATGGGGCTCGACGTGGAGCGGGCGATGAACGTCAAGGAAGCCACGGGCAAGCTCGCCGCGCGCCACTTCGACCTGTGCCTCACGGACATGCGGCTGCCGGACGGCACCGGCATCGAAATCGTCGAGCACATCACCAAGAACAACATGGATCTGCCGGTGGCAGTGATCACCGCCCACGGCAACACCGAGAACGCAGTGGCCGCGCTCAAGGCCGGCGCCTTCGATTACCTTGCCAAGCCGGTCGGCCTGGATCAGCTGCGCACGCTGGTCAAGTCCGCGTTGTCTCTGCCCAAGGCGAACGACGCCAAGGTGGTCGAGCAGGCGCAGGGCGAAAGAGGCCTGCTGGGCGAGTCGCAGGCGATTCAAGCCGTGCGGGCGGTGATCGAAAAGCTCGCGCGCAGCGAGGCTCCGGTGCACATCACCGGCGAGTCGGGCAGCGGCAAGGAGCTGGCCGCGCGCCTGATCCACCAGAAGAGCGTGCGGCGCGACCGTCCGTTCGTCCCGGTGAATTGTGGGGCCATCCCAGAGAATCTGATGGAGAGCGAGTTCTTCGGCTACAAGAAGGGCGCATTCACCGGCGCCGATGCCGACCGCGACGGCTTCTTTCAGGCGGCCAACGGCGGCACGCTGTTCCTCGACGAGGTGGCTGACCTGCCGCTGCCGATGCAGGTGAAGCTGCTGCGCGCCATCCAGGAGAAGAAGGCGCGCAAGGTGGGATCCACGCAGGAGGACGCGGTCGACGTGCGCATCATCAGCGCCACCCACCAGAACCTGGCCGATTGCGTAGAGTCGGGCAAGTTCCGCCACGACCTGTACTACCGACTGAACGTGATCGAGCTGCGCATGCCGGCGCTGCGCGACATGCGCGAAGACATCCCGGATATCGCGAGCGCCATCCTGGACAAGCTGGCGAATCAGAACAAAGTCACGCGCCCCGAGCTGGAGCAGGACGCCATGCAGGCCCTCATGCAGTACGACTTCCCGGGCAACGTCCGCGAGCTGGAGAATATCCTGGAGCGTGCCATGGCGCTGTGCGACGGCCAGCGCATCACGATGGTCGATCTGCAGCTCACTCCGCCTGAAGCGGTGGACGTGACCCCGGCGGCCGAGGGCGGCAACGGCAAGTGGCCGCTGCAGGAATATCTCGACCGGGTCGAGAAGGAAGCCATCCTGGAGGCCCTGGAGAAGACCCGCTACAACCGCACGGCGGCCGCCAAGCTGCTCGGCATCACCTTTCGTGCGATGCGCTATCGCATGGAACGTCTCGGCATCAACTGACGCCTGTCCACGGCGTCCGAAAGATCGCATATGAAGCAACTCATCGGAGCTCTGGTGCTGCTCGGCGCCGTCGCGATGCTGTCCATCGCCACCGCGGCTCAACCGCCGCTCACCGGGTCCTGGGAGGCGGCGCGCGGCCCTAACAATGAGCGCCTCTATGTCGTCCTGGGCGGGGACGGCAGGGTCGAGATCGTGACCGAATACGAGGTTCAGTTGCCTGGGGCGCTGGACAAGCGCCGCGTACGCACCTCCACCTTCGGCAAGTGGACGCACAAGGGCAGCGATATCGTCATCAGCTACGCTAATACCAACATCAAGGATCACCTGCGCTACGTCGCGCGAGAGCCGCTGGCCGCGGTGGGGCTAAGTGGCAGTGCGCCCGCACTGAAGCCAGTTGGCGCTGCGAACGAGCGGAGCCAGATCGGATCGGAGGTGCTGTGGAAGGCGCCGCACGAGTACCGCGCCAAGGCGAATCCGGAAGGCGATGCGCAGGGCGAGCCCCAGGCTCCCGCCGCGGCCGGGGCGCAGCCGGCCAGATAGAGTCCGGGCCTTGAGCTCGAAGTCTGCCAGGCGCGGCCCCAAACGGCGCGCCCTCGACGCGCAGCTGCAGGAAAGCAAGGACGGGCCGGCATTCGACGAGCAAGGCCGGCTGCTCCGGGCCTATCAGATCGCTTCTCCCAATCGCGACGAGCGTCCGGCCGGTATGAAGTGCTCCCTGCTCGTCGTGCACAACATCAGCCTACCGCCCGGGCAGTTCGGTGGACCTGGCGTGATCGACCTGTTCCTCAACCGCCTGGACCCGGGCGTCCATCCATACTACGAAGGCTTGCGAGGACTCGAGGTGTCCAGCCACTTCTTTGTTCGACGCGACGGCGAGCTCATCCAGTTCGTTCCGTGCGAACTGCGCGCCTGGCACGCCGGCGAGTCGCGCTGGCGAGGTCGTCAGCGCTGCAATGACTTCTCCATCGGCGTCGAGCTGGAAGGCAGTGATGAGATTGCCTACACCGATGCCCAGTACGCGGAGCTCTCGCGGCTCACGCGGGAGCTGCGCTGGCGCTATCCGATCGAAGACGTGGCGGGCCATTGCCACATCGCGCCGGGACGCAAGACCGACCCGGGACCCTCGTTCGATTGGGGGCGCTATCGGTCGCTGATCGCGGCCGAGCCGGAACGCTGACGCTAGCGCGCACGTCGCATTGAGCGCGCCACCTCCGCGCGTTCGCTGCAACCCCATCACCTTCTGCACCCGGCCGGTGCGCGCTGCGCATGCGCACACGCACGTGTTCGGCACCGGATCTCACGCAACGCGCATGCGAGTCAAGAAAAAATCTTGACACCACCACACCACTAGAATTAGTGTATCGCCACCGTGGGACACACAATATCTAGTATTGGACTCGAATATCTAGTGTTGGGCTCAATATCTCGTGCTGGCATCCATATCCATTCTTGGCGGTGAAGGCTTAGCGGTCGCAATCCAGCGCTCAACAACGAAGTAGTCGGGACCTCGTGTCGCGCGACAGCGACACGAAAACCCGAACCCGGGGAGATATCAAATGCAGCTTTCCAGCGAGCCCGCGCTCAAACTGCCCGCTGCCGCACTCACCGGCCAAGGCGCGATGGCGCCCGAGCAGCGCGATCAGCGTTACGCAGAGTACAAGGTGATCCGGCGCAACGGCGCGGTGGTTGGCTTCGAGCCGTCCAAGATCTCGGTTGCCGTCACCAAAGCATTCATCGCGGTCAACGGCGGCACCGGCGCGGCTTCGGCCCGCGTGCGCGAGCTCGTCGCCGGACTCACCGCGCAGGTAGTGGGCGCGCTGGTCCGCCGCCAGCCGGCCGGCGGCACCTTGCACATCGAGGACATCCAGGACCAGGTGGAGCTCGCGCTGATGCGTTCGGGCGAGCACGACGTGGCACGCGCGTATGTGCTGTATCGCGAGGAGCGGGCGCAGGCGCGCGCACGCCAACGGGCGGCAAGCCAGGCCGAGGCCAAGCCCGTCATTCTCAACGTGGCCGAGAACGGCGAGGTGCATCCGCTCGACATGGACCGGTTGCGCCGGCTGCTCAAGGAAGCCTGCGACGCGCTGGGCCGATCGGTCGACGCCGAGTTGATCCTGCGCAACGTGGTCAAGGATCTGTACGACGGCGTCCCCATGGACGAGGTGCGCAAGGGCGCGATCTTGTCCGCGCGGGCGCTGATCGAGAAGGATCCGGCTTACAGTTACGTCACCGCCCGCCTGCTTCTGCACAGCATCCGCTACGAGGTGCTGGGCGAGGAGGCCAGTCAGGCGCAAATGCGCGCCCGCTACGCCGAGTACTTCCCGGGGTTCGTCGAGCGCGGCATCGCGGCGGGGCTGCTCGACCCCAAGCTCAAGCAGTTCGACCTGCGCTCGCTGGGAGCGGCGCTGGATGCCAACCGCGACTTGAAGTTCGGCTACCTCGGCCTGCAGACCCTGTACGACCGCTATTTCATCCACGTCGAGGGTCGCCGCATCGAGCTGCCGCAGGCCTTCTTCATGCGCGTGGCTATGGGTCTGGCTCTCGACGAAGCGGAGCCGGAGGCGCGCGCCATCGAGTTCTACAACGTGCTGTCGAGCTTCGATTTCATGAGCTCGACGCCCACGCTGTTCAACTCGGGCACCCATCGGTCGCAGTTGTCCAGCTGCTACTTGACCACGGTTTCGGATGACCTGGAAGGCATCTACGACGCGATCAAGGAGAACGCCCTGCTGTCGAAGTTCGCCGGCGGCCTGGGCAACGATTGGACGCCGGTTCGAGCGCTCGGCTCGTACATCAAGGGCACCAACGGCAAGTCGCAGGGTGTCGTCCCTTTCCTGAAAGTCGTGAACGACACTGCGGTCGCGGTCAACCAGGGCGGCAAGCGCAAGGGGGCGGTGTGCTCGTACCTGGAAACCTGGCACCTCGATATCGAAGAGTTCCTCGAACTGCGCAAGAACACCGGGGACGACCGGCGGCGCACCCACGACATGAACACCGCCAACTGGGTGCCGGATCTGTTCATGAAGCGGGTAATGGAAAACGCGGATTGGACCCTGTTTTCGCCCTCCGATGTGCCCGAGTTGCACGATAAGTACGGCAAGGCCTTCGAGACGGTCTATGTCGAATACGAGCGACGCGCTGCCGCAGGGGAGCTGAAGCTGTTCAAGAAGGTGCCGGCCACGCAGCTGTGGCGCAAGATGCTGTCCATGCTGTTCGAGACGGGGCATCCCTGGATCACCTTCAAGGACCCCTGCAACATCCGCTCGCCTCAGCAGCACGCCGGGGTGGTTCACAGCTCTAACCTGTGCACCGAGATCACGCTCAACACCTCGGGGTCTGAGATCGCCGTCTGCAACCTGGGCTCGGTCAACCTGGCGGCTCACGTCAAGGACGGAAAGCTCGACCACGACAAGCTTAAGGCCACGCTGGCTACGGCCATGCGGATGCTGGACAACGTGATCGACGTCAACTACTACGCGGTGGAGAAGGCGCGCAACTCCAACCTGAAGCACCGCCCGGTCGGCCTCGGGATCATGGGCTTCCAGGACTGCCTGCACATGATGCGGCTGCCGTACGCTTCGCAGGAGGCGGTTGAGTTCGCCGATCGCTCGATGGAGGCGGTGGCGTACTACGCCTACTGGGCATCGACCGAGCTGGCGGCCGAGCGTGGGTCCTACGCCACCTTCGAAGGCTCCCTCTGGCAGCGCGGAATCCTTCCCCAGGACAGCCTGGCCCTCCTGCGAGAAGAGCGCGGCGGCTACGTCGAGATCGACGGCTCGTCAACCCTGGACTGGGCGGCGTTGCGCACGCGCATCGAGCAGTTCGGCATGCGTAACTCAAACTGCCTGGCGATCGCACCCACGGCTACCATCGCCAACATCGTCGGGGTGTCCGCTTCCATCGAACCGACGTTCCAGAACCTGTACGTCAAATCCAACCTGTCGGGTGAGTTCACGGTCGCCAACGAGTATCTGGTTGCAGACCTGAAGGCCCTCAACCTCTGGGACGAGGTCATGGTAGCGGACCTCAAATACTTCGACGGAAGCCTGGCCAAGATCGATCGGATCCCGGCCGAGCTGCGCAACCTCTATGCGACGGCATTCGAGATCGATCCGGGCTGGCTGGTCGAGGCCGGCGCCCGCCGGCAGAAGTGGATCGATCAGGCGCAGTCGCTGAACATCTACATGGCCGGCGCATCGGGCAAGAAGCTGGACGATACGTACAAGCTCTCCTGGATCCGCGGCCTGAAGACCACCTACTACCTGCGCACCATGGGGGCCACTCACGCGGAGAAGTCGACCGTGAAGGCGGGCGCGCTGAATGCGGTGCCTGCCGACGGTGGATTGTCCGGCGTGGCTTCGACCGTTGCACCGGCGTCGTCGAACGCTTCCGCACAGAGCGCGGCGCCGCAATTTTGCGCGATCGACGATCCGAGCTGCGAATCTTGTCAGTAGCGACAACTATTTGCGGGGCATAGAGCTTGCTTACAAAACCAAACGCTTAGGAATCACGAATGCTGCAATTCGAAGAGACGAAAAACGCACTTGGTATCGGCATGCAACCCGTCGCGAATGCCGGTTTCGAGTTGCCAGCCAGCTACGTCACCGCAGAAGCCGCCGCCGCAAGCGTGCGGATGGTCGCTCCCGCTGTCGTCGTCAGCACCTCGGTACCAGACAGCCACCGCCGCATCCGCGTCGAAGACAAGCGCATCATCAACGGCAACACCGACGTCAACCAGCTCGTCCCGTTCAAGTACAAATGGGCCTGGGAGAAGTACCTGGCCTCCTGCGCCAACCACTGGATGCCGCAGGAGATCAACATGAGCCGCGACATCGCCCTCTGGAAAGACCCCGACGGTCTCACCGAGGACGAGCGCCGCCTGGTTCGACGCAATCTGGGTTTCTTCACCACTGCCGACAGCCTGGCCGCGAACAACATCGTGCTCGGCACCTACCGGCACATCACCGCACCCGAGTGCCGCCAGTACCTTCTGAGGCAGGCGTTCGAGGAGGCAATCCATACGCACGCCTATCAATACATCGTCGAAAGTCTGGCGTTAGACGAAGGCGAGGTGTTTAATGCGTACCACGAAATCTCCAGCATCCGGGACAAGGACGAGTTCCTGATACCGTTCATCGATACCCTTACCGATCCGGCCTTCAAGACCGGTACACCGGGAGCCGATCAGCAGCTGCTGCGCAGCCTGATCGTGTTCGCCTGCATCATGGAGGGGCTGTTCTTCTACGTCGGCTTCACCCAGATCCTGGCGCTGGGCCGGCAGAACAAGATGACCGGCTCGGCCGAGCAGTACCAGTACATCCTGCGCGATGAGTCGATGCACTGCAATTTCGGCATCGACGTGATCAATCAGATCAAGATGGAGAACCCGCACCTGTGGACGTCGGAGTTCCGCGACGGGGTGCGCGAGCTTTTCCGCCGGGGAGTCGAGCTCGAGTACCGGTATGCCGAGGATACGATGCCGCGCGGCGTGCTGGGTTTGAACGCACCGATGTTCAAGGAGTACCTGCGTTTCGTGGCGAACCGGCGGTGCCAGCAGATCGGGCTGGACCCGTTGTTTCCGGGCGCCAGCAACCCGTTCCCCTGGATGTCCGAGATGATCGATCTCAAGAAGGAGAAGAACTTCTTCGAGACGCGCGTTATCGACTATCAGACCGGGGGTGCGCTGAGTTGGGATTGATGCACACCGAAGGCTGCAAACGACGGCGCTCCCGAGTTGGTCGTGGAGCGCCAGGGAAAGCCAGGGCCGGTAGTGCCTTCTGCCTGTGGGCGGAAGGCGCCCCGGTCTTTTTTCATCCGCATGCGGATGGGGCGTTAAGAACTGCTGTATCGGGCATGCGCTGCCGGCAAGGGGCGCTGCACGGTGCTGTGGTCGCACCGCGAGGTGCGTTGGGTACTGTCGTCAACGTTTAAGGAGTGAACTGCAATGGCAATGAAGAAGAGATCAGCTGCGAAGAAGAAACCCGCCGCCAAGAAGAAATCGACGGCGAAGAAGCCCGCTAAGAGGAAAGCGGCAAAGCGGCCGGCTAGAAGAAAGGCTGCTGCACGTAAGCCCGCTGCAAAGAAGGCAGCGAAGAAGGGCGCGAAGCGTCGCCGCCGGCCAGCACGCAAGGCCAAGCGGAAAGGCGCGAAGAAGCCAGCAGCAAAGAAGAAAGCAGCCAAGAAGCCGGCTAAGAGAAAGGCTGCCAAGAAGCCGGCTAAGCGAAAGGCGGCCAAGAAGAAACCGGCGGCTGCGAAGTCGTCAGAGCCAGCTGCTCCGGCAGCGCCAAAACCCGCTCCCGCGCCCGCAGCTTGGCCGTTCCCGGTTTCTGGTAACCGGCCGAACTAAGCTTTAGCTTCCAGGATGCTCGCGGGAGGTCTGCATCCGTGAGGATACCAGTACCTCCGCGGGCTTTGTCCTTCAGCGGCAGCAGTAGCCAAGCCCTGAAGGTGTAGTGCGTAGCCGGCCGGGCCGGACGCGCTTGGCTTGGTCGAAGTCGCTTCGATCAAGAGCAGAGGAAGCGTTGTGCGGCGGCGCCGCTGAGCGCATGGCCAACCCGGCCCGCGCGGCTTCGCTCTAGTCGCTGAGCTATCCTGTTCACCTTCCCGATCTGCCTCGAGCTCGAGGAGGGGCCATGGAACGGAAGAAGGTCAACTCCAGTCAGATCCGCTCAGTCGGCTACGATTCCGCAACCCAAATGCTGGAAGTCGAGCTGACCGACGGCACCATCTGGCAGTACTCGAAAGTCCCATCCGAAGTGCACCGTCGTTTCATGGCCGCACCGACGATGATCAGCTTCTACCGGGACAGCATCGAGGACGACTACAGCCGGCGCCGCATCAAGTAGTCCGGCAAGTGTCTGCTCGGGCGCCTAGGCAGCTCCTAGCACTCCGGCTCTCCGGGCGCTGGACGTGGCGCGGGATCGAACCCGAAGCGCTGCGGCACGTCGGCCGAACGGATCGTCGACACGCGCAACGCAACGCCGCCCAGGCTGAGCAGCGCAGCGAGCGGCCCCCCGTTGTCCCGACGGGTCAGCAGCCGCTCGGTCGCGTCGTCGTCGAGCGGCCGTCCGCTCGCCCCGGACAGCGATCCCAGAACCTCTGACAGATCCTGATCGTGAATCGCGCCCACGCCAAGCGCGGTTTCGATTAGAAGTCCGCCCGCATCATCCAGCCAGGCAGCGCGGGGGGCATCGGCCGCCGCCCCGGTATGAGCGATCAAGCCGAGCTCGCCATGTCCCCCGTGGCATGTGCGGTACACGTAAGGCGTGTACGCCAGGGTCACGAACACCCGCTGAGGGCCGTTCTGGAAGAACCAGCGCCCCTTCGCGTCGCACGCGTAGTTACGGGCGATAAAGTCGATGAGCGCCGCGTTGGCGACGCGCTCTCCTTTGATCGACCAGCGTCCGCGCCGGTCGAGGCCGAGCCACCCGTAGACCGATGGGACGTCAGGCCAGCGTTGCAGCGCGCGCAGGACGATTTCGTCCATGCCAGAATTATAAAGGTGGGGCCTTGCTTCTCTGCGCGCGCCCCGTAGAGTACGATGTTGGGTGCGCTTCGCCGTATTTGCCGCCATGAACCACTGCCTCAAAGTCGTCTTCTGCCTGCTGCTGGTCATCGGGCTGCGGGCCACGTCCATGGCGGCGTCGGCGCGCGATGAGCCGTCAGACGCAGATTGGGGTTCAATCCGCGCCGTCATCACCTCGCAGCTGGACGCGTTCAAGCGCGATGACGCCGACAGCGCTTTCTCGTTCGCGTCACCGGGGATACAGAAGCAGTTCCGCAGCGCCGGCGAGTTCATGCACATGGTGCGCATCGGCTACCGGGCCGTCTATCGCCCGGAAAGCGTGCGGTTCCTGGAGCCTTTCGTGTTGTCGGGCCAGCCCGTGCAGCCGATCGAAATCGTGGCCCACGACGACTCGGTCGTCATCGCCTTTTACATCATGGAACGCCAGCGAGACGGCGATTGGAAGATCGCCGGTTGCGCGCTCGGCTCGAAGTCGGCGCTGTCCGTCTGATGGCGCTCACTTTTTATTACGGCTCCGGTTCGCCCTATGCCTGGCGGGTCTGGCTCGCTCTTGAGCACAAGCGCATCGCATACGAGCTCAACATCCTGTCCTTCTCGGCCGGCGATCTCCGTAAGCCCGAGTTCTCGGCCGTCAACCCGCGCCAGAAAGTGCCCGCTATCGTGGACGACGGATTCGCGCTTTACGAGTCGGTGGCGATAGTCGAATACCTGGACGAGAAGTACGCTGGCGCCAGGCTCTTTCCAGGCGACGCACGTAGTCGCGCTACGGTCCGGCGGCTGGTGCAGGAGGCGGACCAGTACTATGCGCACGCCATGGACAAGCTGGCCGACCAGGTCCTGTTCACGCCTCAGGAAAAGTGGAACGCGGACGCGATCGCTGAGGGCAAGCGTGGCGTAACGCAGGAACTCGCGCGCTGGGAGACCTTGTTGCAAAACGACTATCTCGCGGGCGAGCTGTCGGCGGCGGACTACACGCTGTACCCGCTCGTCGCGCTCAGCCTGAGGATGGACAAAAAGAACCCGAGCCTTGATCTGCGCGGCGGTATCGGGCCAAAAGTCAGCGCCTGGATGAAGCGCGTCGAAGCCCTCCCCTACTTTCAAAAGACCTGGCCCCCGCATTGGAAGTGAGCCTGGATCGGCCGGCGACGAAGGGATCCTGTCAGTGAGCTTGCTGCTGGGCTGCATCGCGGACGACTTCACTGGCGCTACGGACCTCGCGAACACGCTGGTGAAGGCGGGCATGCGCACGATCCAGCTGCTGAGCGTGCCGAAGCCCGGCCTCGAGGTTCCGCCGGCGGACTGCATCATCGTTGCGCTCAAGTCGCGGAGCAATCCCGCTGCGGAAGCGGTGCAGATGTCGCTTGCCGCTCTGGATTGGCTGCGCAACCGCGGCGCGCGGCAGTACTACTTCAAGTACTGCTCCACTTTCGATTCGACTGACCGAGGCAATATCGGGCCGGTTGCGGATGCGCTGCTGGACGCGCTGGGCGAGCGCCTGACCGTCTTCAACCCGGCGTTCCCCACCAACAAGCGCACGGTGTACAAGGGCTACCTGTTCGTCGGCGACGAGCTCCTCTCCGAGTCCGGCATGCGCCACCATCCGCTCACGCCGATGACCGATCCCTCGCTCGTCCGGGTTCTGCAGCGGCAGACTCAGCACAAGGTCGATCTCGTTCAGTACGCCACGGTGGTGAAGGGAGCGGCGGCTGTGGCCGAGGCGCTCGACCGCTTGGGGCGCGCCGGTACTCGCCACGTCGTCCTGGACGCAATCACTGACGAGCACCTGCTCTGCCTCGGCGAGGCGTGCGCGAACCTCAAGCTGATTACCGGCGGTTCCGGGATGGCGATGGGGCTCCCGGCGAACTTCGTGCGCGCGGGCCTGCTCAAAGCGGGTCAGCGCGGCGAACTGCCAAAGGTAGGCGGACCAGCGGCGGTGCTGGCCGGGAGTTGCTCGGTCGCCACGCAGGGACAGGTCGCGCAGATGAAAAAAGACCACGCCGCCTTCGTTCTCGATCCGCTCGCGATCGCAGGCGGACGGGATCAGGCGCGGGAGGCGCTGGCCTGGGCCGGGGAGCGCCTCGGAGAGAAACCGATCCTGATCTATTCGACCGCTGCGCCGGAGCAGGTGAGCGAGGCACAGGCCAGGCTCGGCCGCGAGCAGGCGGGTGCATTGATCGAGCGCACGCTGGGCCAGGTCGCGCAGGGGCTCGTCGCCAAGGGCGTGCGGCGGCTGGTGGTAGCCGGCGGCGAGACCGCGGGCGCGGTGGTCGGCGCGCTCGGCGTGCAGGGTCTCTACATCGGCCCCGAGATCGACCCCGGCGTGCCATGGACCTTCAGCATCGGCGAGCCGACGCTCGCGCTGGCGCTGAAGTCGGGCAATTTCGGGGCACCGGATTTCTTCACCAAAGCGCTCCGCGTCCAGCCTTAAAGCACGCCGCCATGACCGAATCGAAACTGCGCGAAGAAATCTGCTGGTTCGGCAAATCGATCTTCGATCGCGGCCTGACTGGGGGCAGCTCGGGCAACATCAGCGTGCGCGTCGATGGTGGTTTTCTGATGACACCGACGAATTCCTGCCTTGGCCGGCTGGACCCCGCCACGCTGTCGAAGGTGGACTCGAGCGGCAACGCGGTCTCTGGCGACAAGCCGACCAAGGAAGCGTTTCTGCACCTGTCCATGTATGCAGAGCGGCCGGGTGCCGGCGCGATCGTGCATCTGCACTCGACGCACTCGGTGGCGGTTTCGGTCCTCGCCGACACCGACCCGCTGAATCCGATCCCACCCATTACGGCCTACTACGTGATGAAGATCGGTCGGCTGGCATTGCTGCCCTATTACGCTCCCGGCGACCTGACGCTCGCCAACGCCGTGCGCGAAGCGGCCCGCCGCCATCACGCGGTGCTGCTCAGCAATCACGGTCCGGTGGTGGCGGGCAAAGATCTCGAGACCGCGGTGTATGCGACGGAGGAATTGGAAGAGACCGCCAAGCTCTACCTGCTTCTGCGCGGCAGCAAACTGAAGCTGCTGAGCGCCGACCAGCAGGCTGACCTCGAGCGCAGGTATCCGTCATAAGCGCTCGGGGACAGCCCGGCCGGCAACGGGTAAGATGCGCGCTGAATCAGATCTTCGGAGCCGATCCATGACACGTACAAGCAAGGTGAGAGTCCGTCCGCGCGTCCGAATTCTCGGCTGCGTCGCGGTCGCGTTGTCCCTGATCGCCGTCGCCGGATGCGCGTCCAAGGCGCCGCCCCCGAAGTCCAAGGTCGCGCCCTCCGAGGTGAAGGTGTATCAGACACCGGATCTGCTGATGAGCCAATACACGCTGATCGAGCACGTGTGGATCGACTCCTGGCGCAGCAACCTGACCTTCCCGACTTTCGACAAAGAGGCTGACGGCATGGACGAGATGAAACGCGTCGCTTCCGACGCCGGCGCCAACGCGCTGATCAACGCCATCTGTATCGATGGACGCTCGAAGCCGTCCGACAAACCGGTGCTGTATTGTTACTCCGACGCGATTCGCGTGAATTGAAAAACTAAGGAGAAGCCGACATGAGGAGATTCGTTGTGGCCGTCGTCGCGAGCGGTGTGGCGCTGGGTGCGAGTCTGGCGGCGATGGCGCAGATGAAGCCCGAGGACGCGATAAAGTATCGGCAGTCTGCGATGTTTCTCGTCGGGCAGAACTTCGGCCCACTCGCCGGCATGGCCCAGGGCAAGATCCCGTACGACAAGGACGCCGCGATCAGATACGCCGACATCGTCGCGTTCGTGAGCAAGCTGCCGCTGCAAGGCTTTCAGCCGGGCACCGACAGCGGCGGCAACACCAAGGCCAAGCCCGAGATCTGGGAGAACCTGGAGGACTTCAAGGCCAAGCTGGAAAAGATGCAGCAGGAGACTGCCAAGCTGGCGGAGGTGGCTCAGAGCGGCGATTTCAACGCCGTCAAGGCTCAGGTCGGCGAGACCGGTAAATCCTGCAAAGCCTGCCACGACAAGTACCGCAACAAGTAGCCGCTCACGCAGTCCGCTTGCCAACGGGCCACGCGCTTCGCGCGTGGCTTTTTTGCTGCGCGTCACCTCACCAGCAAGTACACCCCACCCGCGCACAGCGCCAGCAGCAGCACGGCGAGCCACAACGGACCGCCGCGCGACTCCTGTGCCCGCAGCGCCTCGGGCACTTTCTTGCGTCCGCTGAACAGCGGCAGAATCAGATTCTCGCGCTTGCCCCACAGGTAATACATTGCCGCCGCGATATGCAACGCAATCAAAGTGAGGAGCACGTAGAAGTTGATCTCGTGAATCTTGCTGAGCAGGTCGCTGGTCTGCTTGGAGACCCATGGGTAAAGAGGACCCTCGGTCATGATGTCATCGTTCGCGAACAGGCCGGTGCCCGCCTGGATGAGCAGGCACAGCAGCATGGCAACGATCATCCAGCCGCCGAGCGGGTTGTGGCCCGCGTGGAACGGGGCGCGCCCGCGCGCGAGCGCTCTCGCATAGCCGAGGGCCTGCGCGGGGCCGCGCACGAACCCGCTAAAGCGAGCATAGGTGCTGCCGAACACGCCCCACAGCACGCGGAACAGCACCAGCGTGAGAATGGAGAAGCCGGAAAGCTCGTGGATGCGCATGGCGTTGCCGCCGATCTGCGCCGTCGTGAACGACAGGATGATCAAGCCCACGAGGAGCCAGTGAAACAGACGGACCGGGATGTCCCAGACGCGCATTGCGCGCAGCTTGCCGGGGTGCTCGCCGCTTTCGTGTGACATCGCTTGCCGAGCCTCGATCCATGGAGTATAGCCACGGGGCGCGGCCTTGCGGAAAGCACCGCCCTGGTCTATAAAGACCGGCATCCGGCCACGACGATGCCATCACCCGTTGCACACCATCAGGAACCGTCTCTCAGCGCAACGCGCAGCGCGGCGCTGTGGTCCGCACTGGCTGCCTTTGCGCTCGGCTTCGCGCTCCTCTACGTCGTCGCTTTCGCCGGGCCGCAGCTCATCCACGACGCAGCCCACGACACCCGGCACAGCCTGAATTTTCCATGCCATTGACGGCCCTGCGCCGTCTCCTGCCGTCTGCGTTGCTCGCTGGTCTGGCCGCGGGGATCGTCTCCTCGACTCTGCAGCAGCTTTTCCTGGTTCCTTTGATTTTGCAGGCCGAAGCGCTCGAAACCGCGGCGCAGGGCGGAGCTACGACCGGTATAGACCTGGAGCGCGCCGCCTATTCTCTTGTCTTCACGTCCGTGGGCGCTTCCGCGTTCGCCTTGCTGTTGACCGGCTGTTGGTCGCTGCGCGGCGAGGTGGATTGGCGTCGCGGTCTGTTGTGGGGGCTGGCCGGTTTTGCCGTTTTTTCCCTCGCGCCCGCGCTCGGTCTGCCGCCGGAGCTGCCGGGAGCCCATGCGGCCGACCTCGCTGCGCGCCAAGCGTGGTGGGTTGGCACCGCGGTCGCGACGGCGGCGGGCCTGTGGTGCGTGGTGTTTCCGAGACCGCTCGGCACAAAGCTGCTGGGGCTCGTCCTGCTCGTGACTCCGCATCTCGTCGGAGCGCCGCAGCCAACGCAGGTCGACGACGCCGTGCCGGCGGAGATGGCGCGCGCATTTGCGTTCGGCTCGCTCGCCATCTCCGCCGTGATGTGGTTGATCCTCGGAACGCTCACACCGGTCCTGTTGCGGCGTGGCGCGATACATCAGAATCGAGGCGGCGGCGCCTCGCCAGTCTAGGGACCGTCACCCTCTTACCGAGTCCACAGCCTGCTCCAGGTGCACTGTGCGCAGCTCGTCGCGGGCGACAGTTGCCTCGAGCGATCGAAGGAGCAGGTCCGGGTCGTTGACCGACAGCGCAGCCACATCACACAGTCGCTGACGCCACAGCCGCGCCCGCGGCTCACCATGAAACAGGCCGAGCATGTGGCGCACGATGGCGCGTAGAGGCGTGCCCCGCGCAGTTTCCTTACGCGCGTACAGGTACATCGCGTGGACGACCTGCACGCGCGTCGGCTGAGGCGACTCGCTTCCGAGACGCTGCTCCAGCTGTGCGAGCAGATAGGGATCGTTGTATGCGGCGCGGCCCAGCATGACGCCGTCGACGTGCGCGAGGTGCTCATCGATCTCCCCCCAGCGCGTAATGCCGCCGTTGATCACGATGCGCAACTGTGGAAACGCCTGCTTCAGGCGATATACCTCCGCGTAGCGCAGCGCAGGGATTTCGCGATTGTCCTTCGGGCTAAGTCCCTTGAGGACAGCGTTGCGAGCGTGGACGATGAATGTACCGCAGCCCGCGCGCGCCAGTGCATCGATGAAACGGAACACGAAATCGTAGTCTTCGACGCGATCGATCCCCAGGCGGTGCTTGACTGTGACCGGGACGCTCACCGCGTGACGCATCGCGCTCACACACTGGGCCACCAGCTGTGGCTCGGCCATCAGGCAGGCGCCGAACGCGCCGCGCTGTACACGCTCGGACGGGCAGCCGCAATTCAGATTGATCTCGTCGTAACCCCAGCGTTCACCAAGACGAGCGCAATGAGCGAGCTCGCCCGGATCGCTTCCCCCCAGCTGCAACGCGATCGGGTGCTCGGCGGGTTCAAAGCGCAGGTGGCGCTCGACGTTGCCATGTATCAGCGCGCCGGTGGTGACCATCTCGGTGTACACCCGCGCGGACGGTGCCAGCAGCCGGAAGAAATATCGGCAATGCCGGTCCGACCAGTCCATCATCGGCGCCGTGCACAGGCGGTGGGCAGGCACGTCCATTGAGATCATCTAGCCACGGTGAGCGGCCGCCGCCAGCGCCTCAGGTGTGTCCCAGAACCGGGTGCGGTTCATAGGGCTCGGCCAGCGCCTTGAGCTCCTCGGCGCTCAACTCGAGCTCGAGCGCTTTCAGCGCGTCCTCGAGGTGGCCGGGCTTGCTCGCGCCGATGATTGGCGCGGTGACACCTGGTTGCTGCAGCAGCCAGGCGAGCGCGACCTGGGCGTTGGGCACGCCCCGCCTCGCGGCAACCTCGCTGATGCGTTGGACAATGGCGAAGTCGGAATCGCGGTAGTACATCCGGTGCGCGAAGTCGTCGCTCTTTGCGCGCTTGGTTTCACCCTTGTCTTCTTTGCGCCGGTTGCCGGTGACAAAGCCGCGCGCCAGCGGGCTCCAGGGAATGAGCCCGATACCCTGGTCGCGGCACAGCGGGTTCATTTCACGCTCTTCTTCGCGGTAGACGACATTGTAATGATTCTGCATCGTCACGAACCGCTCGTAGCCGTACAGATCCGCGGTGTACAGCATTTTGGCAAACTGCCACGCGTACATCGAGGAAGCCCCGATGTAGAGCGCCTTGCCGGATTTCACCACATCGCTCAGGGCGTCCAGCGTTTCCTCGACCGGCGTGTTGTAGTCGAAGCGGTGGATCTGATACAGGTCCACATAGTCCAGCTGCAGGCGCCGCAGGCTGTCGTCGATCGAGTGCATGATGTGCTTGCGCGCCAGCCCGCGTTGATTGGGGTCATCCCCCATCGGGCTGCACACCTTGGTCGCGATCACGGTCCTGTCGCGCGCTACGCCGAACTCCCTGAGTGCTCTGCCCAGCACGACCTCGCTCTCACCCAGCGAGTAGACGTCGGCGGTGTCGTAGAAGTTGATCCCGACGTCGAGCGCCTTGCGGATGAAGGGTTTCGCCTGCTCGTAGTCCAGCACCCAGTCGCGCCACTTGGGCGAGCCGTAGGTCATGCACCCCAGACACAGGCGCGAAACCTTCAGGCCGGTGGCTCCCAGATTGACGTATTCCATTCCCTCCTCCTGCCACGCGCAAAGGCGAAGTGTAATGGCAGGCACGCCACATGCGCTACGGCGGCGAAGAGGATGAGTCAACGCTGCGAAAGCAGCGCGAAAGGCCTACCGGGCTCAGCTCGAGCGCGATTGCCTGGTGCGGAAGGGAGAAAAAAGAGACGCCGGTGCACGGCGCCGGAGAGAAAAAGTTGGACGGCGGTCCCGTTGACGAGGAGCGACAGGCCTAGCCTACTCGCTGGTGGAATCGGACCAGCGGCGCTGAGGCGCGTCGTCTTCCTCCAGCGCGGAGGTATAAGCGTACTCGATCCAGCGCGACGCGTCGTCTTCCTCACCTTCCATGAAGCGCCGCTCGTACTCGGCCACCTCTTGCATCAGGGCCTCGAGGCGCGCCCACGCGTGCTCCGTCTGCTTCTGATGCATCTCTCTCGCCAGCAGCGCCTTGGCGTTCTGATAATCGCGCTCGTTGAGGATGGGTCTGGCCTTTGTCTCTGTGCCGAATTGTCTGCTTCCCATGATCGTCCTACTCTCGAAGATGGTGCCTGCATCGACGCAATGTTCAGGCCAGAGCGCTGTTAAAGAAGTGTGAGTTGAAATTGCTCAAAATATTGTCACGCGAGCGCAGTGAGAGGCATCGCATGCCACTCCTGCGGAACTGATTGATGAGCGACGCGCGCAAGCTCGACGTCTTCGAGGTCGCGAAATGAAAAGGCGCATCGATACTCGATGCGCTTTGCACACAGAAAGACTACCCGCCGGTGACCTGCTGCTTTTGCTCGCCCAGCCCTTCGATCCCCAGGCGCATCGTGTCGCCGGGCTTGAGGAACACGGGCGCAGGCTTGATGCCGAGTCCGACACCGGGCGGCGTGCCCGTGGTTACCACGTCGCCCGGCAGCAGCGACATGCAGTACGAGATGTACGACACCAGTTTCGCCACACTGAAGATCATGGTCCTCGTGTTGCCGGTCTGCATGCGCTTGCCGTTCAGGTCGAGCCACATGGCGAGGCCCTGCGGATCGCGGATCTCGTCGCTGGTGACCAGCCACGGTCCGAGCGGTGCGAAGGTGTCGAAGCTCTTGCCCTTGTCCCACGTCTGGCCGCGCTCGAGCTGCCACTCCCGCTCGGACACGTCGTTGCAGATCAGGTAGCCGGCCACGTAGCCGAGCGCATCGGCTTCGCTCACGCTCTGCGCTTTCTTTCCGATCGCGAACGCAAGCTCCACCTCCCAGTCGCCCTTCTTGGATCCCTTCGGCAACAGCACGGCATCGCTCGGTCCGCAGATCGCGGAGGTTGCCTTCATGAAGATGATGGGCTCCGAGGGGATCGCTTGATTGGCTTCCTTGGCGTGGTCGGAATAGTTCAACCCGATCGCCACCAGCTTGCTCGGCGTAGCGAGCGGCGAGCCGAGGCGGGGGCTGCCCGACACTTTCGGCAGGCTGTCCACCTTGAGGGCACGCAGTTTGGCGAGACTCTCCGGAGCGAGCGTGTTCCCGTCGATATCCGCCACGACACCCGACAGATCGCGAATGGCGCCTTGCGCGTCCAGGATGCCCGGTTTTTCCTTGCCTGCGTCGCCGTAACGTACCAGTCTCATCTGCTCCTCCTTGAATCCAAGTCAAAAGCAAAACTCATCGACCATGAAGGACACGAAGAAAGACCGCTCGACCTTGCAGATCCGCATGAGTCATCGCTCAAGTGGGTGTTGTGTCCGGGACGCGCAAGGTTCGCTGGGACTTAAGTCGGTTCTACTTCGTGCTCCTTCGTGTCCTTCGTGGTAAATGAGGTTTTCTTCATGATGCTCCACACACTCTCATTCAGAGCGACACGCCGCCGTCGATGATCACGGTCTGGCCGGTCATGAACACCGAATCGTCGCTCGCCAGGTACACGCACAGCTCCGCAATCTCCTCGGCTGCCCCCAACCTCCCCATGGGTTGGCGGGCTATGAAGTCTGCCCGAGCCTTCGCTGGATCAGCAAACGCATTGATGCGGTCGCCCAGGCTGGGCGTGTCGACGGTACCCGGGCACACCGCGTTGCAGCGGATACCGCGCTTCACGTAATCGATCGCGATGGATTTGGTCAAACCGATCACGGCAGCCTTGCTGGCACCGTACACGAAGCGGTTCGGAATACCCTTGATGCTGCCCGCCACGGAAGCGATGTTCACGATCGAGCCCCCGCCGTTTTCCTGCATGCGCGGCAGCAGCGATTGAATCATGAGATACATGGAGCGCACGTTGAGGTTAAAGGAGAACTCCCAGTCCTTCATGCTGCAGTCGAGGATGGTGCCGTGATGCACGAAGCCGGCGCAGTTGACAAGCACGTGCGGCGTCGCGATTTCACTCACCAGCGATGCGATTGCGCTCGGGTCGGTAACATCGAGCCGGCGCGTCTTGATGTTGCGAGCGGTCGCGATCTCACCGAGCTTCTCGGCATTGATATCGGTGGCGATCACCGCCGCACCCTCTCGCGCGTAGGCAAGCGCCGTCGCGCGCCCGATGCCCTGCGCCGCTGCAGTCACCAGCGCGGTCTTCCCTTGCAGCCTGCCGCTCACGCTCCTCCCCACCTCTGACCAAAGTCGGCGGGTAGTATGCCATAGGGCGCCGACCGTGTTGCCGCACGCCTCAACCGTTGCAATCGCGCTTGTGCCGCCAGTTACCGCCAAATCTGCAATTCAGTTAGACTGACCTCCCTACTATAAGAACGTCTTTGGAGGAGATACCGGAGTGGCGCCGTCCACGTTCCGCTCTTGCAGCGCACAATCAGAACCAGAGCGCGTCCGGCCGCACGTTTCTTAGGGGACACGATGGCTTCCGTCGAGCTCAAAGCCGTGCGCAAGTCGTTCGGCCGCGTCGAGGTCTTGCACGGCGTCGACATCTCCATTCGCGATGGTGAGTTCGTCGTTCTGGTCGGGCCATCCGGCTGCGGCAAGACCACCCTGCTGCGCATGCTCGCTGGCCTGGAAGAAATCACGAGCGGCGAGGTACGCATCGGCGAGCGGCTCGTGAACAAGATCCCACCGAAGGCGCGCGACATCGCGATGGTGTTCCAGAACTACGCGCTGTACCCGCACATGACCGTGTTCGACAACATGGCCTTCAGCATGAAGCTGGCGGGCAGAAGCCGCGATGAGATGCGGCAGCGGGTCGACGTCGCGGCCAAGATCCTCGGGCTCACCGACTATCTGGACCGCTTTCCGAGACAGCTCTCCGGCGGTCAGCGCCAGCGCGTGGCGATGGGCCGCGCGATCGTGCGCAATCCGCAGGTGTTTCTGTTCGACGAGCCGCTGTCCAATCTCGACGCCAAGCTGCGCGTGCAGATGCGCACCGAGATCAAAGAGTTGCACCTGCGGCTCAAAACCACTTCGGTGTACGTGACCCACGACCAGATCGAAGCCATGACCATGGCCGACACCATCGTGGTGATGAACGGCGGCAACGTGGAGCAGATCGGCTCGCCGCTCGAGCTGTACGACAATCCCGCCAATCTATTCGTGGCTGGTTTCATCGGATCACCCGCCATGAACTTCCTGCCGGGCCGTTTTGCGCCGGGCGACAGCGCGGCCGTCAAGCTGTCGAACGGCAGTGAGCTGCCGGCCCCGGCGTGCCGTGAAGCCGATGGGCACGACGTGACCCTTGGCGTGCGACCCGAGCACTTTGCGATCAACGCGAGCGGCGTACCGGCCGAGGTGGTGGTAGTCGAACCGACCGGCGCCGACACGCAGGTCTACTGCCGGCTGGCCGACGTCGAGGTCACCGTCGTATCGCGCGAGCGCCACATGTTCAAGCCCGGCGAGATCATCCGCCTGCAGCCGATGCCGCAGAAGACCTACCTGTTCGATCCCGCGAACGGCAAGCGGCTGGCCTAGCATGCACGCCAATCGAGGCACGAGATGACCATACGGACGCAGGAAGCGATGCGCATGGCCGAGCGCCGGGCGAAGCGCGAGTACAGCTAGCGGCCTACCCATCGAGGTCCCGCAGTGAGCCCTCCGCATACGCACGTCATGACCGGGACAGCTGCGCCGGTCGGAGCGTCTTCGCCGCTCGCACGGCTGTTCGAGAACCGCCACTTTCTCGGCCTGCTGTTCATGGTGCCGGCGGGCGCGTTGCTGCTGCTGTTCCTGACCTATCCCCTGGGCCTGGGCGTGTTTCTCGGCTTCACCGACGCCAAAGTGGGCCGGCCGGGTGCGTGGATCGGCATCGAGAACTATCAGTGGCTGGTCACGGACAGCGTGTTCAGGCTGTCGGTGTGGAACACGTTCCTGTACACCTTCATCGCCAGTGTGGCCAAGTTCGTGCTCGGCTTGTGGCTGGCGCTGCTGCTCAACGAACACATTCCGTTCAAGGCGTACATCCGGGCCATTGTGCTACTGCCCTTCATCGTCCCCACGGTGCTGTCCGCTATCGCGTTCTGGTGGATCTACGACGCCCAGTTCGGCATCGTGAGCTGGATGCTTGAGAGGCTGGGGCTGATACACACCTACATCGACTTTCTCGGCCAACCCGTCCTGGCGCGCATGTCCGTCATCATCGCCAACGTCTGGCGCGGCGTCCCGTTCATCGCGATCTCGCTGCTGGCTGGGCTGCAGACCATCTCGCCCTCGCTGTACGAGGCCGCTGCCATCGACGGCGCCACCAGCTTCCAGAAGTTCTGGAACGTGACGCTGCCGATGCTCTCGCCCATCATCGCCGTGGTGATGACGTTCTCGGTGCTCTTCACCTTCACCGACTTCCAGCTCATCTGGGTGCTGACGCGCGGCGGTCCGATCAACGCGACGCACTTGATGGCGACGCTATCGTTCCAACGCGCGATACCCGGCGGCGCCCTGGGTGAGGGGGCGGCCATAGCGACGGCGATGATCCCGTTCCTGCTGGCAGCGATCCTGTTCAGCTATTTCGGCTTGCAGCGCCGCAGGTGGCAGCAGGGAACGAAAGACTAGCGCAGCGATGAAAGACACCGAACAAACCGGTGGAATGGCATACCTGGTATCACTGCCACGCAAGGTCGTGACGGTGTACATCCCACTGCTGGTTTTTCTCATCGTGCTGCTGTTCCCGTTCTACTGGATGGCGGTGACATCGATCAAGCCGAACGCCGAACTGCTGTCCACCGCGGGCAACCCGTTCTGGGTACAACACCCGACGTTCGAGCACTTCAGCAAGCTCCTTTTCCACACCGCCTATCCGAGCTGGATGTGGAACACGATCCTGATCTCGGTCATCTCCACCTTCGCGTCGCTGGCGGCGAGCGTGTTCGCCGCGTATGCCATCGAGCGGTTGCGCTTCCAGGGTTCGCGCCAGACCGGACTGGCCATTTTCCTGGCCTACCTGATTCCGCCCAGCATCCTGTTCATCCCGCTCGCCACGATGGTGTTCAAGTTTGGCATCTTCGACTCCAAGCTGGCGCTGATCCTCACCTACCCCACGTTCCTGATCCCGTTCTGCACCTGGCTGCTGATGGGTTACTTCAGGACCATCCCCTACGAGCTGGAAGAGTGCGCGCTCATCGATGGTGCCACGCGCTGGCAGATCTTGGTCAAGATCGTCCTGCCCTTGGCGGTGCCGGGTCTGATCTCCGCCGGCATCTTCGCCTTCACGCTGTCCTGGAACGAGTTCATCTACGCGCTCACGTTTATTTCGTCGTCGGAGAATAAAACGGTGCCGGTGGGCGTGATCACCGAGCTGGTGGAGGGCGACGTCTATCACTGGGGCGCACTCATGGCAGGGGCGCTGCTCGGCTCGCTGCCGGTCGCCGTGATGTATTCCTTCTTCGTCGAGTATTACGTAGCCGGCATGACCGGCGCGGTAAAGGAATGAATTAGGGACGCTAAATCGCCGAAGCGCCCCAGCCCCCACGCGGTCACCCGCGGGAAATGCTCTAAAATGGTGTCCTTCGACTGCCGGAGGTCGCCATGCTGCAGACTGCGGATTTGACCATCAAGCTCAACCAGAACGACGACGTGGTTATTGCGCGCGTCGAGCTGCCCGCGGGGACCGAGCTGATCAAAGAAGGCGTGCGCGTGGCTGTGAATGTTCCCGCCGGCCACAAGGTGGCGATACGCGACATCGCACAGGGAGCGCCCGTCCGGCGTTACAACCAGATCATCGGCTTCGCCACGCGCCCCATACGCGCCGGCGAGCATGTACACGTGCACAACCTGGCGATGGGCGATTTTCAGCGCGACTACGCTTACTGCCAGGACTACAGGGCGACCGAATTTGTCGCCCATCCCGCCACCTTCCTGGGCATCCATCGCGCGGACGGCCGGGTAGCGACACGCAACTACGTCGGTGTGGTGAGCAGCGTGAACTGCTCGGCGCATGTCTGCCGCATGATCGCCGACCATTTCAAGGGCGAGCTGATGGCGGACTATCCGAACGTGGACGGTGTCGTGCCGATCCACCACAAGACCGGCTGCGGCATGGGATCCACAGGCGAGCCGGTGGACGTGCTGCGCCGCGTCCTGGCGGGCTACGCCACACACCCCAACATGCATTCGACTCTGATGGTGGGTCTGGGGTGCGAAGCGAATCAGATTAACGACCTGCTGGCTGCTCAAGGACTCAAGCGCACGGAGCAGCTGCAGACCATGACGATTCAGGAAACCGGCGGAACCCGCAAGACGGTACAGGACGGGATCGCCCGAGTGAAGGAGCTGCTGCCGGAAGCGAACAAGGTGAGGCGCGAGCCGGCACCCGTCAGTCACCTGATCCTGGGACTGCAGTGCGGCGGCTCCGATGGCTATTCCGGAATCTCGGCCAACCCGGCGTTGGGCGCGGCCGTCGATCAGCTGGTGCGCCACGGCGGCACTGCGATCCTGTCCGAGACCCCTGAAATCTACGGCGCCGAACACCTGCTCACTCGCCGCGCCGCAAGTCGCGGCGTCGGCGAGAAGCTGATCGAGCGCATCAAGTGGTGGGAGGAGTACACGGTCAGGCTGGGCGGGGAAATGAACAACAACCCCTCCCCGGGCAACAAGGCGGGCGGCCTCACGACCATCCTGGAGAAATCCCTGGGCGCCGCCACGAAGGGCGGAACCACGGGTCTCATGGCCGTCTACGAATACGCGCAGCGCGTCACCGCGAAAGGCTTCGTGTTCATGGATACGCCGGGCTACGACCCGGTCTCGGCTACCGGCCAGGTCGCCGGCGGTGCCAACATGATCTGCTTCACCACGGGACGCGGCTCCGCCTACGGCTGCAAGCCCTCGCCCTCGCTGAAACTGGCCACGAACACCGCGCTGTTCGAACGCCAGGAAGAGGACATGGACATCAACTGCGGCGTGATCGTCGACGGCAAGGCCAGCATCCAGGAAGTCGGGCAGCAGTTCTTCCAGATGATCGTCAAAACTGCGTCAGGGCAGCCATCGAAGAGCGAGATCTTCGGCTACGGCGAAGACGAGTTCGCGCCCTGGGTGCTCGGCCCTACGATGTGACGAGGGGTTCCACGCATGAGCGAAGATTCCTCGAAGGACCTGTTCGAGTTCTTCCAGAAGATGTGGAACCCGACGTCGTTTCCCATTCCGGGCATGTTCACGCCCACGATGGACGTCGCCGAGGTGGAGCGCAAGATTGCCGAGCTGCACTCGGTCGAGAACTGGCTCAAGATGAACCTCACCTTCCTGCAGATGACCATCAAGACGCTCGAGATGCAGAAGTCGGCGCTGCAGACCCTGCAGGAATCGGCCAAGGCGGGCAGTGGCCCGCCCAAGCCTTAGATTAAGCCAAGCCGTAATCTTTCCGCGGAATACGCGGCTAGGCGGCCTGCGCAAGCGGCTGCGACTGCAGGACCCGCTCCGCCTCGAGCGTGACCGCGACGGCGTGCACTGCCGATGCGATGCGCACCGCCGCCTGAATCTGCTCGGGCGTCACGCCCGCGTCGCGCAGCACTTTCTCGTGCGCGGTGATGCAGCGGCCGCACGCATTGACCGCCGAGACTGCCAGGCACCACAGCTCGAAATCCTGACGCGGAACGCCCGGGTTCGCGATCGCGTTCATGCGCAGCCTTGCCGGCAGCTTGCTGTAGTCCTCGCGTTCGGCGAGGTGCAGAAAACGGTAGTACACATTATTCATCCCCATGATCGCGCTCGCCACCTTCACGGCGTTCACTTCGGCGGGATCGAGCTTTGGCCCGAACTCGGCCACCACCGCCGCGATCACCTCCGGGTTGCGGGAGGCAATCGCGGTGGCGATGAAGGTACCGGCCTTCTGGACTTCGGAGAGTACCGTCTCGCTGGCGAGATTACCCAGGTTGAGCTTGAGGTCCTTGGCGTAATCCGGCAGCTGATCTCTCAACGCTTGAATGGACACTTCACTTCTCCTGATATGTCGCGCGGCGTTTGCAAGTCAAGCATCACGAGTCACGAATCCCGTATTACGCCGCCTTGAGGAATGCCTCGCCCTTCTGCCAATTGCACGGGCACAGCTCGTCCGTCTGCAGCGCATCGAGCACCCGCAGCACCTCTTCCGGATTGCGGCCCACGCTCATGTCGTTGACGGAAACGAAGCGGATGATGCCCTGCGGGTCAACGATGAAGGTGGCGCGCAGAGCGACGCCCTGCTGCTTGTGCAGGACGCCGAACCCCTGCGACAGCTCGCGCTTGATGTCGGCCAGCATGGGAAAGGGCAGGTCTTTCAGGTCGGGGTGTGAACGGCGCCACGCCAAGTGGACGAATTCGCTGTCGGTCGACACGCCGTAGATCACCGCATCGCGGTCGCTAAACTCGGCGTAAAGCCGGCCGAAGGCCGCGATCTCGGTCGGACACACGAAGGTAAAGTCCTTGGGCCAGAAGAAGATCACCTTCCATTTGCCCGGGTTGGCGCTGTCGTCGAGCGTGGTAAAAGCCCTGTCCTGCTCGGTGGAAACCACGGCCTGCAGGTTGAAGGCCGGTATGCGGTCGCCTATGGTCAACATGTCTTGCTCCTCTGAAGTTGGCTGGTACGAAACCTGAGATGCAGGCACTTTGGGCCATTCCAATTGATCGATCCAATGATCTTTCTCATTT
>DATJZQ010000122.1:0-18953 GCA_035499005.1 Burkholderiales bacterium
ATGGAGCTCGGCGAGGCGTTCGACACCGAGCTCGCCCTCGTTACGGCGCGCGGGCGCTGCATCTGGGTGCGTGTCATCGGTGAGGCACACCGCGAGAACGGTCACGTGACGCATGTCTACGGCACGCTCCAGGACATCACCAGCCGCCGTCAGACCGAAGACGTGCTGCGCGAGCGCGAGCGCCAGCTCGAGTCGATCCTGGACAACGCGGCTGAAGGCATCATCGTGCTGTCGGCAACCGGCGCCGTCGAGCGCTTCAACCGGCAGGCGCAGAACATGTTCGGCTACACTGCGCACGAGGTCCGCGGGCTGCACCTGCGGCAGATTACCTTGGAGCTGGGGTACGACGACGAGGGCCGCGGCGCCGTCGACGACAATTGGATGCAGCGGCTGGTGGGCAGCCATCGCGAAGTAACGGGCCGGCGCCGCGATGGCGCGATCTTCCCACTCGAGCTGGCGGTGTCGGAAATCGTGCACAGCCCCGGGCCGAACCAGTTCACGGCGGTCGTGCGCGATATCACGGACCGCAAATCATGGGAGAGCCGGATCTACGGTCTCGCCTACTCCGACCCGCTGACGGGCCTGCCTAACCGCCTGCTGCTGCGCGACCGGCTCGAGCAGGCGATTGCGGCAGCTCAGCGCAATCGCACGCTCGTCGGTGTGCTCTTCTTCGACATCGACCATTTCAAGCCGATCAACGACTCCTTCGGCCATCACGTCGGCGATCAGCTGCTGCGTGAGATCGCCGAGCGGGCGCGCGCCTGCGTGCGCGAGATCGACACCGTGTCGCGCCTCGGCGGCGACGAGTTTGTCGTGGTGCTGCCTGAACTGCACGACGCGCAGGACGCGTCCGCCGTGGCAGCCAAGATCCTGGCGGCGATGGGGCAGGCCTACCGCATCGACGGCCACGAGTTGAGCATCACGCAGACGCTGGGTATCAGCATCTATCCACATGATGGACCGGACGCCGAGACACTGCTGCGCAACGCCGACTCGGCCATGTATCACGCCAAGGAGAGCGGCAAGAACCGTTTTCTGTTCTTCAGCGCCGCTGGACGGGAGCAGTGAGCCGCCTGAGGTAACATTGTGGCCTGTGAAAGACGCCACAACTCCTTCAACTCAAGCTCGTCTGCACTGCCTACATGGGTGAAGTACTCGTCCTGCTCGCTGCGAATTTCCTAAACGGCGCAATACATGCCATTCAGCCCGGTCACGGCAAGACCATTGCCGCCGCTTACATCGTCGGGGCACGCGGTCGTCCGGTGGATGCGTGGATCCTGGGCATATTCGTCACGCTGTCGCACACGAGCGGGATCGTGCTGGTCGGGGTCCTCGCCTCACTTGGCCTGCCGCAGCTACCGCCGCAGCGCATCGAGGCGCACCTCGCAGTAGCCACCGGCGCCCTGATCATCGGGCTGGGGCTCTGGATGCTGTGGACGCAGCGCTCGCTATTTCGAGTAGCCGGGTGGAATCGGGACGAAGTGCGCGCGCAGACCGGCGGGGGTGCCGCCATGCAGTACCGCAGGTACGATGGGGGTCACGCTCACACGCACGCAGGGTCGGGTCCGCACCCTCATGCACACGGCGAGGGAGACCACCAGCACGGGCACCATGGGCACAGCCACGATCATGCACATGCGCACGACCATGATCACCCGGGAGGTGAGGCGTCCGGCTATCACAGCCACGGGTGGGGAATCAAGCATACCCACGACGTCGGTTCGGTTGCGGGCAATCGGCCGAGCCTGTGGATTCTGATCTGGCTGGGGATCGCCGGCGGGTTGTTGCCTGACCCGGCTTCTCTTGTCTTGCTGATGAACGCGCTCGTCAGCGGCAAGGTCATGTTGGCCCTCGCGGGGGTACTCTCGTTCAGCGTGGGGTTTGCAGCGGTGCTGGTCGCCGTGGGAATCGTCGCCGCGTGGGTCGGCAAGAAGATTCTCGATTGGGTCGCCGGGCCAGGCGCAGCTCGCCTTCAGATCGGCACGTCGCTCGTCATGATCGTGGTCGGCGTTGTGCTGACCGTGTTCGCGCTGCAACGCGTGAGCGCGCTCAGTTGACGGCTGGGAGGCGGCTGCTAGCGCGTCGCTGCAGGGATCATCCCGACGAAACCGCCGATGTCGGCGTACCAGATATTGCCTTTGGGGTCGACTGCGAGAGTATAGGGCCGCGCATTCTCCCGCGGCAGCGGGACGAACTCCATCCTCCCGTCGCGCAGCCGGCCCAACCCTCCACCGCGCAGAACGCCGAACCAGACGGCGCCGTCCGGGGCCACTGCGATTCCGGAGGGCGCAGCCTTCCCCTCCGGCAGCGGATACTCTACGAACTTGCCGTCTGCAAAGTGCGCGACCTTGTTGCCGCGGAATTCGATCAACCATGCTCCGCCCTTTGGGTCCGCGGCTACATCGGTAGGCGATGAACCCGGCGCGGGCAGGTCGTATTGCGTCATTTCGCCGGAAGGCGAGATGCGCATCAACTGGTTCGCCGATTGCAGCGTCGCCCACACACTGCCGTCGCCCGCCACCGCCACGCCATAAGGTCCGCCGCGCAGCGATCGAATGTCGTGGCGTTGAAGCACGCCGTCTTTGAGGCGTGTGATGCTGTAGGCCGTCGACTCCGCAAACCACACCGCGCCATCAGGTGCGACTGCCAGCCTTCCGAGACGAGCGATGGGAGTGCCGAGCGGGAACGACTGCAGCTCCCCCGCCGCTGTCGCGCGCACCACGGCGATAGCGGATGGATCGGTGAACCACGCGGCGCCGCCTGCATCCACGCCGAGTCCGATCGGCTCCACATTGCGACCCTTCTTCGGCACGCGCTGGACGCGCCCGTCGCGCACCAACCCGATCCCCTCTCCGAAGTCGATGGTGAACCAAACAGTGCCGTCTGGCGCCACTGCGACTGCGGTCGGGATGTCGGTCGCCACTGCCATCGGATACTCCACCGCGCGCACCGGGCGCGGCCAGATTTTCCAGGCGAGGAATGCGCCGGCCACGATAATCGCGAACAAGAACGCGAGATACAAAACGGGGCGTGTCTTCATGCAAGAGGGGTTCTTCGTGCCGAGCGTGCGTCAGCCGCCTGGGCGACGCGCGACAGACGGCGCACGGCGAAAATCGCGGCCACGGCGATCAGGGTGAGAAACGCGGCTCCGCCGGCAAGACTGAGCGGATCGACCTGCGACAGCAGATTGCTCCCCTCCACGGCGCGCCGCCGGATCTCGTCGTACGGCGTCAGCGAGTATCCCGCATACAGCGTGTTCGAGTCGACCGGGTCGGGCACCAGCGGGCCGGCCTCCAGATGCACTGGCAGGTTGCCTTCGAGAAGCGACCAGTGGCGCCCGCCATCGACGCTGCGATACGCCCCGCGATGCGTGGTCAGGACGATGGTGTCGCCGTTGTCGAAGGTCGCTATTCCGCGCACGCGAGTTCCGGCTTGCGGCAGGGGCTCACCCACCGCCTGCCAGATCTGACCTGCGTCAATGCTGTGATAGAGGCGGTCGGCCCCCGCCGCCCAGAGCGATCCGTCGCGGATATCCGCGGTTAAGGCTTCGACTTTGCCATCGGGCAGCCCGGTGCTGCGCAGCTGCCAGCTGTCTCCCGCGTCGGCGCTAACGAAGACGCGACCCTCAACGACGCCGACAACGTGCTCGCCTGGCCGTGGCAGGACGGCGAGTGCGGCAAAAGGCGCATCGGCCACAGCGTCAGAACCACGTTTCCAGGTCTGCCCTCGATCGTCGCTGCGGTAGAGACCAAGGGCCCCTGCCAGGTAAAAGCGTCCCGCCGCTGCGCCCGCGACGATCGAGCGTGAAGGTGAAGCCGACGCTGGAAGCTCGACGCGCTTCCACGTTCCGCCGCTTTCAGCGCGGAACACGCCGGCTGCTGTCGCGGCGAGCGCAACCCTCCCGGATGGGTCGAACGCGACGGCGAGCGTGGGCCCGAAGAAAACCGATGCGGCCTCTTGAACCCAGTCGCGGCCGCCGTTGCGCGAGCTCAGCAGGCGGCCATCGGTCGCATACAGCACATGGCCTGGATCGGCGGGGTCCACCGCGAGCCCCACCGCGCCGCCGACAAACAATCCCGCGTCGATCGGCATCCAGTTAGCGCCTCGGTCTCGAGTGCGGAAAGTGCCGCCCCATGCGCTCGGATCATGCGCCAGCGCGCACTGCGCAGCGAAGGAGAGGCCCAGCACTATGATGGTTGCAGCGCGCATCGAAAGTCGGCTGATCGAAAGAAAAAAAGCGAGGAGCCCGAAATCGGACTCCTCGCCGGAGGAGCTTACCGTTTGACTGCTGACTTACGCAATCAAGGCTTGCGCGACTTCTCGCCGGAAGCGAGCGCGATCTCCGCCATGCGCGAGCCGTTGATCCCGACCCAGGAATTCTTGGTCAGCGGATACTTGTCCGAGTAGGACAGGGGCTCGTGCGCCGCGACGCAGTTCTGATAGCCACCGGTGATCTTGTAGCACTTCTCGTAGGCCAGGAACTGCTGCACCGTGTCGGTCTGCTGCGGGTTGGCGATCATCCAATCGCGGATGCCTTCCCACGACGAATACGCGTCAGATCCGAACACCAGCTTGCCGATGCTGGTGGGCACTTCCAGCAGCTGCGACCCCGCGGTGTGCGCACGGTGGGCGGGGTGGATCCGCACGCCGGGCAGAATTTCCGCTTCGCCGTCCACGATCACTGCCTTACCGGACAGCACCTTACCGTAGATCTCGTCCAGGGTCTTGGGCGGATAGCCGCAGGCCGGCGTGCGCATGCAACCACCTTGCGAGGTGTTGACTGCGCTGATGCGCGGATTCGGATAATTGAGCGCCCACTCGATGCCCTTCAGCTCCTCACGCTGCACGTACAGCACGGCGTTCGGGAAGTCCATCAGCTGACCGGCGTGGTCCCAGTGCCCGTGCCCGATGACGATCTTGGTCACGTCGTTTGCGCTGAAGCCCAGCAGCTTGAGCTGATCGGGAAGAGGCGCCCAGTGATCGCTGCCCGTCATCTTCAGATAATCCTGCTGCTTCCAGCCGGAGTCGTAGAGAACCAGCTCCTTGCCGCACTTGATGACGCCGACATTGACCGGCAGATCGACTGTGTTGATGTTGTTGCTCGGGCTGTTGCTGCCGGGTACGTACGCGCGATCGGGCATGAAGGCCCCGAACGGCACATTCATGAACCGGCTGCTTTCCACCAGCCAGACCGAACAGTTCTGCGCTTGCGCGGTCGCGGTGCCGAGCACCCCGAGCCCCGCCAGCGCGACTGTAGCTACTGCTCCTACCACTCTTCTCATTTTCTACCCCCCATCAGTTGTTGTTACACCTACGACACTGCTCCTAAGCCGATCCGCGCGTCGAGCGCGAATCCTCGCTTCTAATTCGGCTTGTACTCCCCTGGCCAAAGCGCATCGCCCACCCGCAGCGAGTCTTCGCTGGCCGCGTAGCTCATCTTCTGCGCCGCGACCAGATGTTCATCCTTGCCGTCGCGCGCAACCTTGACCATTTCCACCGATGCGTCCTCGTACTGCTTGAGCGCGGCGAGATACCGCTGGTGCTGTTTCTCGAGCGACGGCGGAACCTGCAGGCGGCCGGCCTGAGCGCGTGCGTCGCGGAACATCTTCGTGAGCGGTGAGACGCGCTCTTTGACGGCGGCCTTGTCGATGTCTCCGAGCTTGTAGGCCAGCCCGGCAAAAGTCATCTGCACGGCGCTGGTCTTGGTCTGCTGGTGGATGGGCCAAAGCTCCGCCGCGTAGGTTTCCTCCGCTGGCGAAAGCGCTGGTCTCTCAGTGTGCCCGGTGAAAGCGCCTCCGACAGCTGCGGCGTTTTGCGCGGGTGCGGCCGCGTGGCGGCCTTCGCGCACCATGGCGAGCGCAGCGATTGCCCCCAAGCCCAGCAGCAGGACACCCATCGCGATCTGCTTGAAGCCAAAGCGCGGCGAGCCGTGTGCGGAAGCGAGAGCGGACATCTCGCGGAATTTATGCTTTCCTCGTGGCGCCGTCAACGTTGCGCTGCGCTAGACGCAGACATCGCCGCCGCATGTCTTACGAACAACTCGATCTTCTCACTTACACTTCAGGCGCGGCTACGACGGAGACCAGGACGGGTTCCCGGTGAACAGACCTTGGACGACGCCGATCTGGTACGCGAGATAGAGACCCAGGCCCAAACTGAGTAACCCGGCTGCCAAGCGCATCCACAGATTGAGGTTCGGCAACCGCTGCAGACTGTAGGCGAAAGGCAAAGCGATGGCTGTGGTGATCAACATCATGCCGGCGATCGTCCCCACGCCAAACAGCAGCAGGTAGGCGAGGCCCCACAAAGGCTCCCGGATCTGCGCGAGGATGAGCAGGGCGATCGCTGCGGAGCCGGCCATCCCGTGGACGACCCCGATCGCGAGGGGACGCAGCGCCCGATATGCGCTCAATCCGGACAAGTGGCGATCGAGCCACGCCTGGGGCGTCGCGCTTTCGCGGTGCCCATGGTCCTGGGTTCCGTGCCCGTGCACATGCACGTGCACGTAGTCACCATGGACGTGCGGATGCAGGTGAGCGCCGGGCCGCGATGCCGCGTGCTCGTGCCCCGGAAAGCGGCCATCGGGAGCGGGGAACATGTTCTCGCGTACCCAGCGACTCACTCCGCGCAGAGTGAAGACGCCGAGCGCGATGAGCATGAGCGCGACGGTGAATTCCATTGCGAGGCCGAGGCGAGGCGGGATGACCAGGCTGAACAGGATGATCGCTCCACCGACGAGGAAGACCGTGACCGTGTGACCGACCCCCCACATCACGCCGATGGAGGCGGCGCTCTTGAGGTTGCCCTGGCGGGAAACGATGGTGCTGACGGCGATCACGTGGTCGGCGTCGGTGGCGTGGAGCATGCCCAGGAAAAAACCGACGACGACGACCGGCAGAGAATTCACGCGCTGCGCTCCTGAGTCCGATCCCTGAACCGCTTTGCTGAGCCGTTTCAGTAATCGTATTTTTTTAGAATTCGTAGGAAGCTACCCGCTACGACAAGTGCCGTCAAGGCAGGCAAAGAAGAGCCCTCGCGCCTTATCCCAGCCAGCGGCGGATCCAGCGCGTGCGCCGAACCGCGATGTCCAGCAGGTAGAGCAGCAATGCGCTGGCTGCAAGCCAGGGCCACAGCGCCCGGCGCGCCTGACCGCGGTCGCTTCCTGGATCGAAGACCTCGGCGGCGCTCGGCCCGAGCTTTCCGCCGGTTCGCTCGGCCAGCGCACGCAGCAGCGCGATGTCGGGCGGCGCGCTGCGGTACTCGTCTGGATAGGAATAGTGCAGCCGCTGGATTCCAGCGCGTTGCGCGGCCTCGCGCGTGATGCCGCCGCCCGGCGCCAGCTCGAATGCAATCGGCGCCGCTCCGGGCGTGCCGAGAGCGACTTTGCCCGCATAGGCACCGGGCGCCGTCTGCCGAAGGAGCAATGTTCGCTCGGCGCCGCCGGTGCGCTGGACGCGCAACATCGGCGCAAGACCATTGCGCCAGGCGCCGTCCTCGCTCATCGCGTCCAGAGTGATGCGCGCGTCGTCTCCTTCCCGCTGCACGCTCAAGCGCAGCGATTCGCCCGTGTCGCGGCGCAAAATGTCTCGCACCAGCTGTCCCCACAGCTTCGTATAGCCGTCCCACTGCAGCCAATCGGCCGCCCAGCGATTCTTGACGTCGGAGGTGAACACCATTGCGCGGCCGAGACCGTACTGCCAGCGCACCAGCAGCGGGGCACCGGAAGCCGACTCGAGCAGGACTTCGGCTTCCGTGCGCGCCTTGGTGCTGGCAAACCCGCGCAGCATGGGGGCGGCTGCGAAGTCGACGCCGCGCAGCGCTTCCAACTTATGCTTCACCACCGGGCGCACGGGTTCTTCGATGAGGGTGGTGCGCGACGCCTCTTCCGTGTCCTGCACGAAAATCTGCGGCACCGAAGCAGGATCGTCCGCGACGTAAGCGCGGCCCTTGCCCCAGCGCGCGATGTCGGCCATCAGTTCGCGCTCCGCGGCGGGACCGACGGCCACGGTGGAAACGCTGATGTGCGCTTCCGTCATGCGCTTCACCAGACGCTCGAAATCGCCCGGCGCGCTGTCCCCGTCGGAGAGCAGGATGACGTGGCGGCTCTTGGGCTCGGCCTTCTCGAGCCATCGATAAGCCATGGCGAGCGCGGGGTAGATGCTGGTCTGGCCGCTCGCCTGGATGTGATCGATCAGGTCCTCCGCCCGGCGCCGGCTGCGCACCGCCTGCAGCGGCACTGTGTCGTGCGGGCGCGAATCGAACGCGATCACGCCGAACTGGTGCTGCTCCTCGAGCATGGCCAGCGCCGCGCGGGTGGCCGCCTTCGCGAGCTCGATGCTGCGCCCCTTCATGCTGTACGAGCGGTCCAGGCACACCACCAGCGCGAGATCCTTGCGCTTTTCCTGCGCCTTGAACTCGACCGGCAGCAGCCCCTCGAGCACGGTCTGCGAGAAACCCGATTGCCCGTACGTCGTCTCGCCGCCGGCGTACAGGAGCCCTCCCCCTTGATCGCGCACGTAGGCCTGCAGCGCGCCCATGCGCGCGTCGTCCAGGGCGCTGCGCGGCACATCGCTCAGAATCACCGCCTGATAGCCCGCCAGCTCGGCCGCGCTGCGCGGAAGCTGCCCGCCGGTCGCAACCGTGACGTCCATGCCCTCGCTCACGAGAGCGTCTCTCAAGAAGCGGGCGCTGTCGCTCTGTCCCTCGGCGTACAGCACACGGGCACGTGGTGCGATCCAGGCGGTCAGCGCGAGGCGGTCGTTCTCCGGCACGGCGTCGCCCTGTGCCTTCACCTCGGCGTTCAAGTCCACCGCGCCGCTCTGTCTGATGCGCGTGTGAAACACGAACTGATTTACGCCGGACTGCAGTTGCACCGCGCGCCGTCCGAGGTCGCCGTCATTGCCGAAGAGGCGGAGCGTTGCCGGCGTGCTGCTCTCGCTCACCACTCGCACCGTCACCGCGACCGGTTCGTCCCGCCGCGTATCGGGCGGAAGATCTATCGCGTCGATCCAGGCGTCGCGCTGCGCGCGCCCGGGTGCAGGGATCGCGAACAGGCGCACGTGCCGCGCCTGCAGGCGCGGCAGCACGCGCCACACGTCGCCTCGCGTGGCGTTGCCGTCGGTCATGAGCACGAGACGATCGATGCGGTCGGGGTCGAGGCCGAGCAGCGCTTCATCGAGCGCCCTTTCGATATTGGTTGCGCCCTGCTGCAGCGCGCCGGGCGGTGCGCTCGAGTCCATGGTGACGGCAACCTTCGGCACCTCGTCCAGGCCGCTCAGCAGCGTCGGCCGATCGGCAAAGACGATGTAGCGCGCAGCGGCCGGCGCGTGCTCGCGGTTCGCACGCCGGATCCAGTCCAAGGCCGATTGCACGAAGTCGGGTGCCACGCTGCGTGAGACGTCCAGCGCATATACGACCGATATTTCGCGCGTCCCGGCGTGCCAGACCGGCTGCATCAGCGCCAGCGCCAGCAGCACAAAGGTCAGTGTGCGCAACGCGGTCGCCAGCGCGAGGTGGCGCACACCCAGGTTGGTGCTCGACCGCCGGGCCGTCAGCCAGATCAGCGGGAGCAGCGCCATCAGCGCCAGCGGCCACAGCAGCTCGAAGCTAAGCATCTATGTGCGCGCGACGCGTGATCGTTGATTCCTCACCCTTCACCTCCTCACCTTTTCACCTCTTCACTTTTTCACTAAACCGTGAGGCGGCGGTTGTAGCTCCACCACTCGAGCACGAGCAGCAGCGCTGAGGCGAGCAGGAGGGCGCGCCACGGAGCGAAGTTCGAGCGGCGAGCCTGCAGCGCTGGCGCGGCCGGCTGGTCCGCCAACCGGCTGGCGTTCACGGCCGTCACCGACGGATCGGAGACGCTCACCGCCACACGGAGCCGGCGCTCGCCCGCTCTCGCCGTGTAGAGACCCGGGTCGTCCAGCGCGACCAACGTGGCGCCGAGCGCGTCTCGCGCGGACATCACACGCCCCTGCAGGTCGACGACTTTGGCCCCCGCGATGGGCAGCCGCACCTCGCCCGGCTGGGACTTCAGTGCGAGTGGCTCTCCCGTCATCCAGTCGACCACATTGCTCAGAAACACGGGAAAGCCCGCCTGCGCCGGCAAGTTGGAATCCTGCAACGCAAAGGCAACCTCCACCCAGCGCAGGCCCGAGGGCGAGGCGAGTATCAGCGGGTGGCGGTTTGCGTCAGCAGCGAGCACCTGGGTGGGCGTCTCGGCCTGGATCGCGAGGGCGTGCTCGGCGAGAACATCGCGCAACGACAAGCCGTCGGTTATCGGATGATCCCGTACCCAGGACGTCACCGCCGTCGCTCCGACATCGCCATGCGATGCGGGCAGCCACTGCGCGCGGGGCGGGCGAAACAGCAGCGCCGGGGCGAGCGGCGGCTGCGCCGGCGCATAGCGGTCGAACACCCACACGTCGACTCCGCTGCGCGCGCTCACGCGCTGAGGCGGCACCAGCAGCAGCTGCGCACGCGGAAGCAGGCGCAGCGTGCGCTCGAGCGCGGCATCGCCCGAGCTGACCAGGCCGACTCGAATCGCTCTGCTGGGGGGCAGATACGCATAGGCAATGTCGTCGCCCGCAAGCGCGTCGCGCGGTGCAGTGACCAGCGCGCGCAAGGGCCCGCTGCTGAAGGCGGAGACGTCGAAGGTCTCGCCAGCCACCGTCCCGGCCGCTATGTCCAGCGTGCGGATCATCGGACTGCGGCCCACACCCGCTACCTGCAGTTCGACGCGTTTCACTCCGGGTGACGCATTCAAGACCTGGACGAAGGCCTGATGACGGCGTGCATCGCCCGGCACCGCCCGCACGTCGAATGCCGTAATGCCCACGTTGTCAGCGATCTGAAACACCGATCGCGTCACCACACCCGGCGGAATCTGTATGGGTGCAACGCCGTCGGTTATGAACCAGGCGCGCAGGTTCGGTTCTCGAATGGCGAGCACATCGGGGAAGAGCGGATCGGTCCACGGCATCACCCGCAAACCGGCAAGCGTCTGCAACGCGGCGACTGGCTCTTCGAAGCGCGGCGATGCGATGCTGCGCTGCGTGTCGGCTACGAGGTAGCTGCTGTCAGCGCCGCCCGACGCGATGATCTCCCTCGCACGCGCTTGGGCATGCTCCCAGCGCGTCCGGCCGTCCGACGTGAGCGTGGCAAGCGTGGCGGAGTTGTCGAGGACGAGCACGACCCGCTCCGCCGTCGCGCCGAGCGCGTCCAGTGCCGGGCGGGTGAGCGCCGACGCAACGCCCAGTGCGATGAGCATGGCGAGCAGCAGCGATATCCACCACCGCAGGCGGTCCGGCGCGCGGTTGCGTGCGCGCAGCACACGCCGCCAGATCAGGGTCGACGACACGATCAGGCGGCGCGGCGACGGCTTGAACAGGTACAGCAGCAGCACCATCAACGCCACCGCCCCGATTAGCGCGATAGGCGCGACGGCGGGAAGCGTCATCGCAACAGGCCCTCTTGACGCAGCAGCTTCAGCGTCAGCTCCTCGAGGGGAACGTCGGTGGGCGCCTGCATGTAGGCCCAACCGTACTTGCGGCAATAGGCTTCGATGTCCTGGCCGTGGCGCCGGAACGCCTCCCGGTAGGCACTGAGCAGGCTGGGTGTGAGGTCGAGCTCGCTCGCCACGCCATCCTCCGCATCCACCAGAACCACTTCCTCGGGCAGCTGGGGCTCCCGCTCCTGCGGGCTTACGACGTGCAGCAGCACGACCTCGTGACGGAAGCGGCGCAGCAGCGCGAAGCCGGGTTCGATCCCGTCGGGGTCGAGAAAGTCGGAGATCAACATCACCAGACCGCGCGTGCGCGGCGCGCCGAAGAACCGCCGCAGCGCAGAATGCAATCCGGTCTGGCGGCCGGGCTGGATGCTCTCCAGAAAACGGAACGCCTGCGGCGCCTGGCTCTTGCCGCGGCGCGCGGGCAGCGCGCGTGCGTCTGCATCGGCGAACGACACCAGGTTGACGCGGTCGTGGCTCAGCAGGGCCACATAGCAGAGCGCCGCGGCCAGCTTGCGCGCGCAGTCGAGCTTGCGCGGCGCGCCATAATCCATGGAGCGGCTGGCGTCGACGAACAGGTAGATGGGCAGGTCGGCTTCCTCCTCGAATAGTTTGAGAATCAGCCGGTCCATGCGCAGGTACGCGCCCCAGTCGATGTTGCGGATGTCGTCGCCCGGGCTGTAGGCGCGAAAGTCGGTAAACACCATCCCGCTGCCGACTCGGCGCGAGCGGTGCGCGCCCTTCAACTGGCCGTGCGCAGGCCGCCGCAGGCCGAGCGACAGCATCTCGAGCTTGTGCAGAAAGCTCTCGTCGAGCAGAGGAGTCGTGCTGGCCATGTTGCGCGGCCTGGAGGAGAACGCGTCGGACGGACGGTGCGGCCTAGCCCGACGGCGGCCGCATCCTGCCCAGGATGTCCTCGAGAATGAGGTCGGTGTTGACCCCCTCGGCTTCCGCGTCGAAGTTGAGCAGCAGCCGGTGACGCAGCGCGTTCACGGACACGGCCCGGATATCTTCGGCCGACACGTACAGCCTGTCGTTGATCAGCGCGTTGACCTTGGCGCCCAGGATCAGCGCCTGCGTGCCACGCGGGCTCGAGCCAAAGCGCACGTAGCGCTTGGTCATGTCCGAGGCGAGCTCGCTCTCGGGATGCGTCGCCAGCGTCAGCCGGATCGCATAGTCCTGGATCGGGCCGGCCACCGGCACCGAGCGAACCGTCTCGCGCATCTCGAGGATCTGCCCCGGCCCGAGCACTCGCTCGACTTGCGGCTCGTGCGTCTTGGTCGTGCGCTCCAGAATCTCGTTGAGCTCGTCGGCACTCGGAAAGCCCAGCTTGAGCTTGAAGAAGAAGCGATCCAGCTGCGCCTCGGGCAGCAGGTAGGTGCCCTCCATCTCGAGCGGGTTCATGGTGGCGAGCACGAAGAAGGGCTGCTGCAGCGCATGCGTCTGACCGCCGGCCGAGACGCTGTTCTCCTGCATCGCCTCGAGCAGCGCCGACTGGGTCTTCGGGGTGGCGCGGTTGATCTCGTCAGCGAGCACCAGGTTCGCAAAGATGGGGCCGGGCTGGAACTCGAGGAATTTCTTGCCGGCGTCGGTTTCGCGCACGATGGTCGTGCCGACGATGTCGCCGGGCATGAGATCGGGCGTGAACTGGATGCGCGAGAACTTCAGATGCAGCACGTCCGCGAGCGTCTGCACCAGCTTGGTCTTGCCGATGCCGGGAATGCCCTCGAGCAGCACGTGGCCGCGCGCCAGCAGGCAAGTCATGATCCCGACGATGTTGTCGCGGTTGCCGACGATGACACGCGACACCTCGTCGCGCACCAGGCGGAAGTTGTCCTGAAAGACGGTAACCTGACGTTCTACTGCGATGGTCATTGTGTGGTGTCCTGGCGCGTGGCCGTGAAGTAATCCTTGACCATCCGGCGATGCCGGATGGAAACCGCGTCGAGAGCCGCCGACTGGCCGAGTGCGGACTGCGCGGGGGCGCGCACCTCCTCGAAGCCGACTGTGGCTGCCTGCTGGCGGCTCTCGGTGTAGAACCAGCCGGCACCGGCGCGATCGTCCTGGCGCGGCCGGTCGGGCACGGCTTCCTGCTTGAGCTGCACCTCGAGCGAGGTGGCCTTCGCTCCGAGCACGGAATCGGCCCGCGAGTCGCCCAGCGCGGAGCCGGTCTTGCTGCCCTCCTGCTGCTCGGAAGGTGTCGTTTCGCGGGCCACCGCCGTGGTGCGAAACATCATGCCGCCCGGCATGTTGGTCTGCCCGGTCTGCGGTGCCGGCGTACTGTTCTGCGCAGCCTGCTGGCCGAAGCGGCCCGCCGCAAGCGGCGAGCGTTGCGCCACCATAAGCTGCAACTGCTGCAGAGCGCGCACGCTCTGGCTCAGCCGCTCCTGCGTGTCGAGCTGCTGCGCGATCTCTTTGAGGCGATCCACCGTCTCCTTCGCAGCAGCACTCGAGGCTTCGCTCTGCTCTGAACCTTGGCCTCGCGCCACGACGTCGAGCAGGCGCTCGAGATCGCGCTCGTCACGGCGGCCCTCGACTGAAGCGTCACCTTCCTGCCCCTCCGCTCCCGGCGCGGACGCCATGCCCCGCACGAGCTTCGCTGCGCGCGCTGCGTCACCCTCCTCGAGGGCCTTGGCGACGTCCTCCAGCCGCTGCTGGCCACGCAGCTTGTCCGCCAACCGGTACAAGCCCTCCCGGGCGGAGGCGGCCTGCAGGTCCTGCTGCTCGAGCGTCCGCTGCGCTTCGGCGAGCGCTCGCTGCCTCTCCGCCGTCGTAGCGTCCCTGTTCTCGACCGCAGCGATCGCCTCACGGAGCTTGCGTGCAGTGGTCTCGTCCCGAACCTGGTCGGCAAGCTCGCGCAGCACGCGCACCTGACTGGCCTGTGCCTCGGGCAGCCCCGCGACTGCTGCGTCCGATGGCGGCGCCAACGGCGGCACCAGCCACGCCGCCACAATCATCAGCGGCGCAGCGCTCGCGGCGATCAGCCCGCGGCCCCCAAAACGCAGCGGGAACAAGGCCGCCGGTTTCAGGCGCCGGGCGGAACGTGCGGCGTGCGCGACCTGCGCTTCGACCCACGGAGACGGCGTCGGGTGCTGCAGAAACCAGTGAGCGCTCTGCAGCTCGTCGGTCAGGCCTGCGCGCGCATCGGCTAGCGCCGCGGCGCCGCCCAGAGTGCAGCGGGCGACGAGCGCGCTGCGCACGAGCAGCAGCAGGCCCGCGACCAACAGCAGCAGTGCAGCAAGCACTGCGGCTGCGGCCAGCGCGGCGCGTCCCGGGAACAGGAACAGCACGCGCCACAGCACCAGCACCACCGCCACCATCGCTGAGACGATGGCGGCGTCGCGCAGCGCGCGAGAGAGCCGCAGACGCCGCCGGACGAGCTCCAGCGCCCGCAAAATGACTTCCTGGTCGGACATGATCGACGCGATTGTAGCCCACGCGCGCCGCAGCTTGCGATTTCGGCGCCGAGCGCGAGCGTTTGCCCGCGTCGGCCTGTGGGGTAACATGCGGCGCAGCCCGCTGGGTCATCACCCTATGCCCTACCCGCCGCGCCTTGTCGTCGCCAGCCTGCTGCTCGCGTCGCTCCTCGCTCCCGGGACGGGAGCTGCGGCCACGCCGCCGAACATCCTCTACATCACGGTCGACGATCTCGGCTGGAAGGACGTGGGCTTTCACGGCGGCGCCGTACGCACACCCGCGCTCGATGGCCTGGCAGCCGAGGGCATGCGCCTCGAGCAGTTCTACGTCCAGCCTTTCGCCTCGCAGACCCGGGCAGCGGCGATGACCGGCCGCTACCCGATGCGCTACGGCTTCCAGACGCTGCAGATCCAGTGGTTCAGCCGGTTCGGCCTGCCGCCCGATGAGCGCCTGCTGCCCGAGGCGCTGCGGGAGGCGGGCTACTACACCGCGCTGATCGGGAAATGGCAACTGGGACACGCCACGCAGACGCAGTGGCCGACGCATCGAGGATTCGACTATTTCTACGGTCACCTCGCCGGCGAGATCGACTACTTCAGGAGGGTCAACCGTGGCGGGCAATCCGACTGGCATCGCAACGACAAGCCGGTGAAGGAGGAAGGCTACGCCACGTCTCTGATGGCAAGAGACGCCGTGCGGCTGATCGAGCGGTCGACGTCAGCGAAGCCGCTGTTCCTGTGGCTCGCCTTCGCTGCGCCCCAGGCGCCGCTGCAGGCTCCGCGCGATTGGATTCAGCGCAACGCAGACGCGGCGAACGATGACATACGGACCTACCGAGCGATGATCGGCGCCGTCGACGCTGCGATCGGCGACGTGCTTGCAGCGTTGGAACGCCGTGGCATGCGCCGTGACACCGCGCTGCTGTTCCACAGCACCACCGGCGGCGCGTTGCGTACCAAATACGCCACGGGCGATGGCGACGCTCGCGCCAATGTGGCCGACAACGGGCCGCTGCGCGAAGGAAAGGGCAGCTTGTACGAGGGAGGACTGCGCGTCACGGCGCTGATCGCCTGGCCAGGCCGGGTCGAGCCCGGCGTCGTGCTGGAACCGATGCACGCGGTGGATTTGTATCCAACGTTGCTCAAGCTGGCCGGCGCCAAGGTGGAGCAACCGAAGCCGATCGACGGCGTGGACGTCTGGCCCGCGATCACCGAGGGCAAGGCCCTCGCGCGCAAGGAGCTCCTGCTCAACGTCGAGGACTTCCGCGGCGCCCTGCGCGCCGGCGACTGGAAGCTGATTCGCACCGCCACGCTGCCCAGCCGCAGTGAGCTCTACAACGTGCGAACCGATCCGTCCGAGGAAGATAATCAGGCCGACCGGGAGCCCGCGCGCGTTCAAGCCATGCTCGAACGCCTGTCCCAGTATGCCTGGGAGATGGTGCCGAGCCGATATCTGGAAGACATGGCGCGGCCGCACAGTGTGGAGGTGCCGATATACTGGTACGACAATCCTCCGCGCCCGTAGCGCATGCAGGAATGCGCGCCTACGCGAAGCTTACGGTGGTGGCACTGGCCTGAAACGTGCTATCGCTCACCGAGTCGACACCCGGCTGCGCGCTGGGGCTGGAGGTGGAGCCAATCTCCACTTAGAACAAGGAGTTACAGGATGTCTGTGTTGGATATCGCGATGGCCGGCGGCGTCATCCTTCTCGTGGTCCTGATCGTCTTGCGCAAGAAAACGCGCTAGAACCGCCCGCTGCTTCGCTACCTTCCATCCTCTGCGTTGCCGCAACGCGCGGCGACGCTGGGCTTCACGCGTTCCACTCCCTTTCGCCGACGGCACCCTGCTTCGCCGTCATTTTGAGTCGCCCGCGCGGGGCGGCTCCGGTTTCGTGACCGCCCGAATCATCGTGATCTGCGGCCGGCCGTCGCGGATCTCCACCAGTGCTTTAGAGCGGGTCACGCCTTTGAGCGGTGCACCGTCGATCCTGACCGTCTCCCGAACCGTGCTGGCGATCTCGGCCTGGTCCTGACCCGCCGCGAGCACGATCTGCGTGCGCTCCCGCTGGAAATCCGGAGCTTCCGCGGCCCCGCTGCGCAGGTAGGCGGCATATTCGTTCTTGTTGAAACGGCGGAACCGCATGCCCTGCGGCAGCTGATACTCGGCCTCGATGACGGCGTCGGGGACGAGGTAGTTAAGAATGGCGGCGACGTCTCCCCTGCGCCTGGCGGCGTCCATGCCGTCCAGCATTCCCTGCACCTGCTCCACATTGATCGGTTTTGTGCCCTGCGATCGACCCTGTGCGGTGGAGGACGCATATGGGCGCGCCGGTGAAGCGCCGTCCAGGTCCTTTTCGCCGGGCTTACACGGAGCGTCACGCAAGACGACGGTGCCGGACGCGTCCTTGCACGAGTGCATTCGGGCGTGAGCAGTGGCGAGCAGCGCGCCCCATAGCAGCGGCATGAGCGCCAGCCAAACGAATTTCGCCGCGCTCGACGGCGCACAACGCTTGCGCACGGCGCGCGACAGGTCCGGCGCCAGTTCGCCCGAGGTGATCATCGCTTCACGCGCGCAGGAAGTCGAAATCGCAGCCGAGATCGGGCTGCGTAATGTGCTCCGCGTAGAGTCTTGCGTAGCCGCGCGCCGGCATCGGCGGACCCAGCAGCCCGGCGCGACGCTTCGCGAGCTCCTCTTGGCCGACCAGAAGCTCCAGCGAGCGCTCCTTCACCGAAAGCCGCACGCGATCGCCCGATTTGACCACACCCAATGCGCCGCCAGACGCAGCGTCCGGCGTCACGTGCAAAACCACAGTCCCAAAGGCAGTGCCGCTCATGCGTGCGTCGGAAATGCGCACCATGTCCTTGACGCCGGACTGAGCGAGCTTCTTCGGGATAGGCAAGTAGCCGGCCTCGGGCATCCCGGACGCGCTGCGCGGGCCGGCATTCTTCAGCACCAGAAAGTCCTCTGCGCTGACCTGCAGAGCAGGATCGTCGATGCGGTCAGCGAGGTCCGAAAGCGATTCGAACACCACGGCCTTCCCCTCGCGCTCGAACAAACGCTCGTCCGCCGCTGAGCGCTTGAGTATGGCGCCGCCCGGCGCAAGGTTGCCGAACAGGGCAACCAGGCCGCCGCTGGGAGAGATCGGGTTGTCGCGCGGGCGGATCACAGCGCGATCAACATACGGCGGGGGCGATTGCAGCCGGTGCCCCAGTTTCTCTCCATCGACGCCCACGCAGTCGTGATGCAGGAGATCCCGCAACTCCCACAGCACGGCGCCAAGACCACCGGCGGCGTGCAGATCCTGCAGGTAGTGCGCGCCGGTCGGCTTGAGATCCACCAGGACCGGCGTTTCATCGGACAAGCGGTTCAAGCGCTCGAGTGAGACCGGCACGCCGCAGCGCCCGGCGATCGCCGTGAGATGAATGATCGCGTTGGTCGAGCCGCCGATCGCGAGCAGCACGCGCAGCGCGTTTTCCACCGAGGCGGGCGTGATCACATCCGCCGGGAGCGGCGTACCGGAGACAGCCAGTGCTGCAGCGCGCAGGCCGCACGCTTCCGCCATGCGTAGCCGGTCGGCGTGTACCGCCGGGATGGTTGCGCTGCCTGGCAGGCTCATGCCGAGCGTTTCTGCGATGCAGGCCATGGTGCTGGCCGTGCCCATCACCGCGCAGGTCCCAGCAGTAGTGGCGAGATTGCCCTCGACGTCGTCGATCTCCTCGCGCGACACCTTCCCCGCCCGATACTGCGCCCAGAAGCGCCGGCAATCGGTGCAGGCCCCGAGCTTCTCGCCGTGCCACGGCATCGCCAGCATCGGTCCGGTGACGAGCTGCACCGCCGGCCGGCCCGCCGACGCGGCGCCCATCAGCTGCGCCGGCACCGTCTTGTCGCACCCGCCGATCAGGACCACGGCATCCATCGGCTGGGCGCGGATCATCTCCTCGACGTCCATCGACATCAGATTGCGGAACATCAGGCTGGTCGGGCTCAAGAACGCCTCTCCCAGCGAAATCGTGGGGAACTCGAGTGGCAG
>DATJZQ010000123.1:0-5124 GCA_035499005.1 Burkholderiales bacterium
TCCTACGCCTTCGGGGGAAAGAAAAGCGCCACCGCGAGCGACTAAGCAGCGGCCAGGTTACTGGACGTCCCGCGTCCACCCGAGGGCGACGGCCGCGCATTTGAGCTTTAGAGAAATGGGCTCGACCCCGAGCACGGGCCGGCGAAAGTTGAGCGCGCCTACCTCAACGCCCAGACCCCATCAGCTTATCGGGCAGCCATGTAGCGATGTCCGGGAACATGCACAACAGCAGTATCTGTAAGGCCATGCAGGCCACGTAAGGGATGGTTCCCCACATGATCTTGGCCAGCGGAACGTCGGGCGCGATAGCATTGATGATGTAGATGTTGAGCCCTACCGGCGGGTGGATCAGCCCGATCTCCATGTTGATCGTCACGATCACGCCGAACCACACCGGGTCGAAGCCCACGGCGCGAATGATCGGCAGCAGGATCGGGCTGGTCATCAGGATGATCGCGGCGGGCGGGATAAAGAAGCCGCAGACCAGCAGGAACAAATTGATCAGCAGCATCAGCACCCAGCGGTTCACGTGCAGGTCGGCGATGCCCTGGGCCAGCGTCTGCGTGAGATATAGCGACGTGAGCATGTAACCGAACAGCACGGCGGCCGCGATGATTGTCAAGATCATCACCGACTCGCGCATCGTGGCCCGCAGGATCGCCCACCAGTCCGTGGGCTTCCACATGCGGTAGATCAGCACCGCCAGCAGGAAACACAGCGCCGCTCCCACGCCCGCCGCTTCCGAAGGCGTCGCGACGCCGCCGTAGAGAACATACATCACCGCGACGACGATCGCGAGGAATGGCGCAATCTTCGGTAGCGAGGTGAACTTCTCGCGCCAGGTGTAGCGGAAATCCGCCGCGTGCGAGCGGAAACCGCGCTTCCACAGGATGAACAGTGTCCACAGCATGAAAAGACCGGTCAGCATCAATCCCGGGACCACACCAGCGAGGAATAGACGGCCGATCGATGTCTCGGTGGCGATGCCGTATAGGATGAACGTGATCGACGGCGGGATCAGGATGCCGAGCGTGCCGCCAGCGCAGATCGAACCAGTGGCGACGTCGTCGGGATAGCCGCGCCGGCGCATCTCGGGGATGCCCATTTTGCCAATGGCCGCGCAGGTCGCTGGCGATGAGCCGGTCAGCGCCGCGAACATCGCACAAGCACCGAGGTTCGACAGCGCAAGGCCTCCGGGCAGGCGGTACAGCCAGCGGTCGAGAGCCTCGTACAGATCCCGGCCCGCGGGAGACGAGCCGATCGCCGCGCCCATCATCACGAACATCGGTATCGAGACCAGCGTGAAATCGTTGAGCCCCGCGTAGAAGGTTTCGGCGACCACGTGCAGAGCGTCGAAGCCCTGGAAGACCACGATGAACCCCATCGAGATCAACCCAAGCCCGAACGCAACCGGCACACCCGATAGCAGCATCGCCAGCGTGATCAGCAGGACGATCAGGCCTTGCGTGGTCGGGCTCATCCCTCGCGATGGGTCGAGGCGACGCCGAACGGCGGGTCGCGGCCTGATAACAAGCCGAGCAGATCGGCGAGGCACTGCAGACTCAGGAGGCCCAGGCCGATCGGCATCGAGGCGTACGGGATCCACAGACGCGCTCGCCACACCGTCTCGGAGAGCCAGCGGTTCTCCCACGCTTCATGCCACAGGCCGAACGTGAGCACGGCCAGCGTCGCGCTGAAGGATAGCGACACCAGCGCCGCGAACACGGCGAGCCACCAGCGCTTGCGGCCGCTGAGGTAGTGCGGCAGCACGTCGACGTTGACGTGCCCGCGCGTCATGAGGACGTATGGGCTGCCGATGAACGTGGCCCCGACCAGGCAGTAGGTCACGAAATCGGTCTGCCAAATGGTGTTCCGCCCCAGTGCGTAGCGGACGTACACCATCTCACAGACGATCAGCACACCGAGCGCGACCAGGCCCGCCGCAACGAAGCCGCAAAACTGCGAGACCAAGTGGACGGCGCGGACGAAAGTCGTCAGAGCATCGGCATCCTGCCGGTCTTGAGCAGCACGCACTATTTGACGCTCAGCGCCTGGTCGAGCAGTTCTTTGCCGTCCGGAACCTCGGCGGCGAACTCGGCATATGAGGTTTGCTGCGCAAGCTTGAGCCACACACTGAACTCTGCGGGCGCGAGTGTCACGACTTCGACCTTGTGCTCCTTGAACGTCCTGACCATCTCATCGTCGAGGCCCTTGGCTTCTTTGGCAAAGTAGTCCCTGGCTTTGGCTCCCGCCTTGAGCAGTGCATCCTGCTGCGCCTGGTTGAGGCGTGCGAAGCTCTTCTTGGACATCAGCACCGGCTCGTACATGAACCACAAGGCATTATCTCCCGGAGCCGTCACGCATTTGACCTGCTCATACAGGCGGAATGACACGAAGCTGCCAGTGCTGGTGTCGGTCGCATCGATCACGCCAGTCTGCAACGCGTTGTACACCTCGTTGCTCGGGATCGACACGATCGAAGCGCCGCCCGCCTGCCAGATCGCCGCGAATGTCGGCCCAGCCGCACGGATCTTCACGCCCTTGAGGTCGGCCGGCGCGCGGATACAGCTCTTCTTCGACGCCATCGCGCCCGCGAGCCAGGCGTCGGCCAGCACGATGACACCGGCCTTCTCGATCTTGCCGCGGATGCTGGTCATGAATTTGGAGTCGTTCAGGCGCGCGGCGCGCTCGTGGCTACGCACCAGCCCGGGCATCAACGTGGCGCCGAAGGCGGGCACCTTGCCGCTCGCATAATCCAGCGGAAAGGCGGAGATGTCGAGCTGGCCGTTCACCAGTGCATTCCATTGCTCGTTGGGCTTGAACAACGAGGCCCCCGGGTAGACCTGCACCTCGAGGTCGACGCCGGCGGCCTTCACCTCACGCCCGATGATCTGGACCATCTCGTCGCGCACATCGCCTTTGCCACCCGGAAACTGATGGGATGCGCGCAGCGTGATCGGCGCCGCAGCAGCCGTTGCGATGACCCCAGCCCAGATCGCCACCGCCAGGAACGTTCGAATCACGACCTCCTCCCGATTCGTTCGACGCCGGCCGCCTTCACAGCTGCAGCCTGAAGCGGAGACCGATTCTGGCCATCATCTCTGCTCGGTGCAACCGGTGGAACGCTCCGGAACGCGGTCCTGGGAATAGTTCCCATCGCAGTGATGAGTGAAAGCAGAGCAAGTGCGCTCGCTTCTGCCCGCAAGCGGTCAGACTACCGGCATCCGGTTCGCTGGCCAAACTTGTCCGGTTTCGCGGCACCCTTCGACGCTGGGTGAGCACAACGCCGAAACGTTCGGCGCCACCACGCCGTGAGTTCGTTGACCCTCCCGGAGAACTCTGGGAGTAAATCCTTACAATCTGGGAAAAACTCCCAATATTCCCGGGAGTTCTTCCCTGTCCCTGGACCAGGCCGCTCGCCTAAATTCCCTCGCACAACTACATCGCCTGCGCCCCGCCAACCCACCCAACTGGTTGGTTTGGATCGATTTCCGAAAAGCGCGCAGCGCAGGGAGGAGTCCAGAAGAATGAAAAATCGTATCGCTGCCGCGCTGCTCGCGGCTGGCTGCTGCGCGCTGCCTGCGCTCGGCGAGGAAACCAAGCCCGAAAACAACCCGGCGGCCCAGCTGGAAACGCCGACCGTGGAGATCATCGGGACGACCCCGCTGCCCGGCATCGGCGCCCCCGTCAACGAGATACCGGCCAATGTCCAGGCTACCACCGGCGCCCAGATGCAGAAGCAGGAATCGGTGAGCCTTCCCGACTATCTCGAGCGCAATATCGGCAGCGTCAGCATCAACGAGTCGCAGGGCAATCCGTTCCAGCCGGACGTGAATTTCCGCGGCTTCACAGCATCGCCGCTGCTCGGCGTGCCGCAGGGCTTATCCGTGTTTCAGGATGGCGTGCGCATCAACGATCCCTTCGGCGACGTCGTGAACTGGGATCTGATTCCGCAGGGCGCGATCTCCTCCATGGTGCTCATCCCCGGATCCAACCCGGTGTTCGGCCTCAACACACTGGGCGGCTCGCTGTCCGTCAACACCAAGAGCGGGCGGACGTATCCCGGCGGGGCCGTGACACTGCTCGGTGGCTCGTGGGACACCTATAACGGCAGCGTCGAGTACGGCGGCGTCAAAGACAACCTCGACTATTACGTCTACGGCAACTACTTCACGAGCCAGGGCTGGCGCGACTACTCGCCGAGCACGATCCGGCAGATCTTCGGGAAGACGGGTTATCAGACTGCGGATCTCGACATCGACCTGAGCTACACCTTCGCCAACAACGTTCTGTGGGGAACGCAGACCATCCCAGCGTCCATGTACTCGGTCAACGACAAGCTTGCCTATACGTGGCCCGACATCACCAACAACAATCTGAACGCCGTTACGCTGCAGGTGAGCAAAGTACTCAGCGAGGACAAGATCCTCGCCGGCAACGTGTACTGGCGCCAGCTCGACAGCACCAACATCGGCAGCAACGTCAACGACGACTTCTCGGTCGCGGGCAGCAACGGCACCGCTTGCGTCGCGGGCGTTTGCCCAGCATCCAACGACCAGAGCGTGACCGACACCACCGGGCTCGGCGCCGCCATTCAATTCACGCTGCTCAAGCCAGTCGGGTCGCACAAGAACAGCCTCACGCTCGGGGCCAGCTACGACTACGGGAAAACCAGTTTCCAGCAGAGCTCGCAGGACGCGGTGTTCGACTCGACCCGCCAGGTCGTCGGTATTACGCCCTTCGTCCTGGAGACCGACGTAAACAGCACAACCGCATACACCGGTTTCTATTTCACGGACACGTTTGCGTTCACCGAGAAGCTCCTGCTGACGCTGGCTGGCCGGTACAACATCGCCACCATCGAGACGACCGACGAGCTCGGCAACAAGCCTGACGTCAACGGCACGAACACTTACCAGCGCTTCAATCCGGCAATCGGTCTGAATTACAACCCGAGCAAGGCAGTCAACACCTATATCAGTTACAACGAGGGCATGCGCGCGCCAACCGCGGTCGAGCTCACCTGCGCAAACCCCGCCGCTCCCTGCCCTTTGCCCAACGCATTTCTCGCCGACCCGCCGCTGCAGGCGGTCATCGCCAAGACCCTCGAGCTGGGCGGCCGGG
>DATJZQ010000124.1:0-14987 GCA_035499005.1 Burkholderiales bacterium
GCTGGTGGAAGGTCTCGACGATGGTCTGATGTACCAAACGCTGCTGGGCGTGACCGGCTCGGGCAAGACGTACACCATGGCCAACGTCATCGCGCGCGTCGGCCGTCCGGCCATCATCATCGCGCCCAACAAGACGCTGGCCGCGCAGCTCTATTCCGAGATGCGGGAGTTCTTTCCCGATAACGCGGTCGAGTATTTCGTCTCCTACTACGATTACTATCAGCCGGAGGCCTACGTCCCGTCGCGCGACCTTTACATCGAGAAAGACTCGAGCATCAACGAGCACATCGAGCAGATGCGCCTATCGGCCACGAAGAGCCTGTTGGAGCGCAGCGACAGCGTTATCGTGGCCACCGTCTCCTGCATCTATGGCATCGGCGATCCGGTCGACTACCACAGCATGATTCTGCATCTGCGCGCGCACGAAAGGACGAGTCAGCGCGATATCATCCGGCGCCTGGCGCAGATGCAGTACGAGCGCAACGAGCTCGAGTTCCGGCGCGGCAGCTTCCGCGTGCGTGGCGATGTGCTCGACGTGTTTCCCGCCGAGAACTCGGAAGTGGCGCTGCGCGTGCAGCTGTTCGACGACGACGTGGAGCAGCTGACACTGTTCGATCCGCTGACCGGTCAGGTGCTGCAGCGGGTGCCGCGCTACACGGTCTATCCGTCCAGCCACTACGTGACACCCAGAGACACGACGCTGCGCGCCATCGACGCGATCAAAGCCGAGCTCGCCGAGCGCATCGCGTTCTTCCAGAAGGAGGGTAAGCTGGTCGAGGCCCAGCGCGTCGAGCAGCGCACCCGTTTCGATCTGGAGATGCTGGCCGAGTTGGGCTTCTGCAAGGGCATCGAGAACTATTCCCGGCACCTGTCGGGGCGCAAGCAAGGGGAGCCGCCGCCCACGTTGATCGACTATCTGCCGCACAACGCTCTGATGATCATCGATGAGAGCCACGTGACCATCCCGCAGCTCGGCGGCATGTACCGCGGGGATCGCGCGCGCAAGCAGAATCTGGTCGACTACGGCTTCCGCCTGCCGAGTGCGCTCGACAACCGGCCGCTTATGTTCGAAGAATTCGAGCGCATGGTGCCGCAGACCATCTTCGTTTCCGCCACCCCTGCGGAATACGAGCGCGCCCATCAGGGACAAGTGGTCGAGCAGGTGGTGAGACCCACCGGTCTGGTCGATCCGGAAGTCATCGTGCGCCCAGCCAGCACTCAGGTCGACGATCTGCTGTCGCAGATCAGCGCGCGCGTCGCTCAGAACGAACGGGTGCTCGTCACAACGCTGACCAAACGCATGGCCGAGGATCTGACCGACTACCTGTCCGAGCACGGCGTCAAGGTGCGCTACCTGCACTCGGATATCGAAACGGTGGAGCGGGTGGAGATCATCCGTGACCTGCGGCTGGGCGTGTTCGATGTGCTGGTCGGTATCAACCTGCTCCGCGAGGGACTGGACATCCCGGAGGTGTCGCTGGTCGCCATCCTGGACGCCGACAAAGAGGGTTTTTTGCGCTCGGAGCGTTCGCTGATCCAGACTATCGGGAGGGCCGCGCGGCATATCAATGGTACCGCGATCACGTATGCCGACCAGGTGACCGAATCGATGCAACGGGCCATCGAGGAAACCCACCGGCGGCGCGCCAAGCAGTCCGCGTTCAACGTGCGCTTCGGCATCACGCCCAAAGGCGTGAGCAAGCGCATCAAGGACATCATCGAAGGTGCTTACGAAGTTCAGGGTGCTCAGCATGTATTGCTGGCCACCCAGACCGACGCTGCGTATGATGCGATGGGGGAGCCGGAGCTGGCGCGCGAGATCAAACGACTGGAGCAGGACATGCTCGAGCACGCGCGCAACCTCGAGTTCGAGCAAGCGGCTCAGGCGCGAGACCGCCTGCGGGAACTGAAGGACCGCGCGTTCGGCGTGATTAAGCGAGATGCGGTGGCGCACGAAGAGCCGGCCGCACGAGCTGCATCTCCAGCCAAACGGGCAGCGGGCAGGCGATGAGCTGGACCGCGAGGAGGGTACGTTCGGTGGCCACTGGCCCCGCGCCGGCTGGATCGTTGCTCGCTCTCGCCGATATTCCAGGCGCGCCTGCGACAGCTCACCCCTGAGTGAACCAAGTGCTGTCGATGCAGGCACAGGCCGAATCCTGACCCCGGAGCAAATCACGCCTTGCCCAAGGACCGGATCCGCGTTCTCTTCGTCTGCATGGGAAACATCTGCCGATCGCCCATCGCAGAGGCCGTGTTTCGCCGGCGCGTCGAAGAGGAGGGTTTGGGGGACCACGTCTCCGTGGACTCGGCAGGAACCCACGGCTCCCACATCGGAGCACGGCCGGACCCGCGAGCACAGGTTGCTGCCACGCGCCGGGACTACGACTTGAGCAGGCTACGCGCGCGGCAGGTAACGCGCGAGGACTTCGACGCATTTGACTACGTCCTCGCGATGGACCGGCAGAACCTGACTTATCTGCGTGACCTGAGTCCGCCAGCGCAGAGCCACAAGACCCGTCTGTTCCTGGACTTCGCCAGCAACGCTCAGTTGCGCGAAGTACCCGACCCCTACTACGGCCCCCAGGAGGGCTTCGAGCTCGTGCTGGATCTGGCCGAAGACGCCGCCCGCGGGCTGCTGCTGGAAGTCCGGCAGCGGCTTGCCTCGCCGCTGCGGTCCAAGCGTCGCTGACTGCAGACGTTTAATGCCTGGTTTCGATCTGCACCAGCGGTTCGCTCGGAACCGGCTCGTCCGGCGGCCGGGGGCGGCGGGGCCGCTCGCCCAGTTGGGTCATCCCTGCCGGCCGCTCCGCTTCCGTCGCCCGGTCCGCCTTACCGGGAGCCGTTTCGACTTGGATGATGTCAGGTGGCAGCTCGAAAGTTGGAATCGGCGGAGCGACCGGGGAGATGTCGACCTGCGCCACATGGTGTGCCGGTTCGAGCGGCGGCACTGGAGTTGTATCGCGCGGCGCTTCGGAAACCATCTCGGTCGGGGCCTCCCGGGCAGGCGTCGCCGGTACGGATGCCGCCTCGATGGCGTGCTCCTGCATCGGCGGTACCGGCACGTCGACTGACGCTGTCTCGATCACCGGCATCTCTTGCCCGGGGATGTTGCGCTCGGGAGCCGGACCGCGATCCCGTCTGCCGCGGCGGCGACGGCCCCGTCCTCCTTCCGCGTACTGCTCGCTCGTCCCTTCGGCACGGGCGGGACGCTCGTGGCGCTCGGTCCGGGCTGGGCGGTCGGGACGCTCTCGCCCCCTGTTGCGCGATTCCCCTTCGGCGCCTGGGTGGGCGGCGTCCGGCGTGCGGCCGATGCCCTTCTCCGAGGCAGGCCTCCCCTGCGGTCTGCGCTCGTTGTCGCTCTCGCGTGGGCGCTGGCCGCGGCCTGCCTCTTGTGTGCGGCGTTGTCCGCTGGCGTTGTCGGCCCGGCCACCATGCCGACGGTCCCGCTCGCGACGCAATGCTTCGTGTTGAGGAGCGCGCGGTTTGACCTTGACTGGCTCTTGAGGCGTCTCCGGATTGGCTCGCAGCCAACCGAAGATTTTCTGAAGGATCGAGGGCTTCGACGGCGGGGCGGACGGCACTGCGGTTGGTACGGGCGCGGGCTGCGCCGGGGTAATGCCTTGAACCGCTGCCTGCGGCCGCGGCGCCTTGGGCTCGACACTGGGCAATGCGGGCTCGGCCTCCGCCGGCCGCTCCATCAGCTGGTAGCTCACCGGCAGCGGCTCCATCTGGTTCAGCTCGTCGTGGCGTAGCCGCGTCAAGGTGTAGTTCGGCGTCTCCAGATGGATGTTGGGAACGAGGACGACGTTCACTTTCATGCGCGATTCGATGGCGTGAAACTCGGAGCGCTTTTCGTTGAGCAGGTAGGTCGCGACGTCGACCGGTACCTGCGCATGCACCGCCGCAGTGTTCTCCTTCATCGCCTCTTCCTGCAGGATACGCAGGATATGCAGGGCGGAAGACTCGATGCTGCGGATGTGACCGGTGCCGTGGCAGCGCGGGCAAGCGATGTGGCTCGTTTCACCCAGCGAAGTCTGCAGCCGCTGGCGCGACAGCTCCATCAGCCCGAAGCGCGAGATCTTGCCCATCTGCACGCGCGCACGGTCGTAACGGAGTGCATCGCGCAGGCGGTTCTCGACCTCGCGCTGGCTGCGCGGGTTCTCCATGTCGATGAAGTCGATCACCACCAGCCCGCCCAGGTCGCGCAGACGCAGCTGGCGGGCCAGCTCGTCGGCGGCTTCCAGGTTGGTACGCAGCGCGGTCTCCTCGATGTCGGCGCCACGCGTGGCGCGCGCCGAGTTGACATCGATCGCCACCATCGCTTCGGTATGATCGATCACGATGGCACCGCCGGATGGCAGCGGCACCTGCCTCGCGTAGGCGGTTTCGATCTGGTGCTCGATCTGGAATCGGGAGAACAGCGGAACGTCATCGCGATAGAGTTTCACGCGGTTGACGTTGCCCGGCATCACGTGCCCCATGAACTGGCGGGCCTGCTCGTAGATGCTCTCGGTGTCGATCAGTAACTCGCCGATGTCCTGGTGGAAGTAGTCCCGGATCGCGCGGATCACCAGGCTGGACTCCTGGTAGATGAGGAAGGCGCCGCCCTGCTGTTTGGATGCGGTCTCGATTGCCCGCCACAGCTGGAGCAGGTAACCCAGGTCCCACTGCAGCTCTTCCAGGGTGCGCCCAAGCCCGGCCGTGCGGCCGATGATGCTCATGCCCTGGGGCACCTCGAGCTGCGAGATGAGATCCTTGAGCTCGTTCCTCTCCTCGCCCTCAACGCGCCGCGACACGCCGCCGCCGCGCGGATTGTTCGGCATCAGAACGAGATAGCGCCCAGCGAGGCTGATGAAGGTGGTGAGCGCGGCGCCCTTGTTGCCACGCTCGTCCTTCTCGATCTGAACGATGAGCTCCTGGCCCTCGCGCATCACATCCTGGATGCGCGCGCGGGAGACATCGACGTTCTCCCCCAGGAAGAAGGCGCGGCTCACCTCCTTGAATGGAAGGAATCCGTGCCGCTCGCTGCCATACTCGACGAACGCGGCCTCCAGGCTCGGTTCGACGCGGGTGACTACACCCTTATAGATATTGCCTTTGCGTTGCTCTTTTCCGGTGGTCTCGATGTCCAGGTCAATGAGCTTCTGACCATCTACGATCGCGACCCGCAGCTCCTCGGCCTGGGTCGCGTTGAACAGCATGCGTTTCATTCTATTACCCCCGCGCTCAAACTCGCGGGCAGGGCAACCTTCCGGGGCCCGGCACGGGCCCCCGCATGAGTGCTATTCGGACGGGTCGGTCATAATGTCGTGTTTCGAATAGTCCTAAGGTTTGCCTCTAAGGTCCGGACACGTTGGGTCCCGGACGCAACAAAGTCTATGGGCGGTCTTGAGCGCGCAATCAACTGGCCATCGCTAGTTGGTCCCGGGTCAGCGAAGTTAACCCGTCATGATTGAGTCAGGTCACGAGCCTGCTACACACCCCGCTGTGCCGCGGAGCTGGAGTTTCCGTGTTTGCTTCCCCGCGCGCCATTTCCGGTCGCGCCGTGGAAGCAGGCAATAGTATAAGCAAAATGAATACCTTAAGCAAAGAGGCCCGGATTTCGCCCGAGATCGCATCCTGGGCCGAGGTGGACGAGGAGGACGCCGATCAGCGCATCGACAACTTTCTCGTGCGCACGCTCAAGGGCGTGCCCCGCAGCCACCTGTACCGTTTGCTGCGTACCGGTCAGGTGCGGGTGAACAGCCGGCGCGTCGATGCAACTTACCGCTTGCAAGCGGGGGATCGCGTTCGTCTGCCGCCGGTGAGGGGGGGCCGCCCGGGATTGCGTCGAACCGGCTCCGGCGCACCACAACCAGGGCGCCTCTCGGCGCGCACACTGCTCGAGGACGGCGCGCTGCTCGTGATCGATAAGCCGGCCGGTGTTGCCGCGCATGGCGGAAGCGGCATCAGCCGGGGCGTCATCGAGCAGCTCAGAGACGAGCGTCCGGACCTGCGCTTCCTGGAGCTCGCACATCGCCTCGACCGCGACACCTCGGGCGTGCTGCTGCTTGCGAAGAAGCGCAGTGCGCTCACGCATCTGCATGCGCAGCTTCGCGGCGGCGAAATGAGGAAGACGTACCTTGTGCTCGTGCGCGGCCGGTGGGTGAGCGGCACGCGGCACGTGCAGCTGCCGCTGTCGAAGTACGTGACGCCGGACGGCGAGCGGCGCGTCAGCGTCAGCGACGCTGGCCTGCCGTCAGAGACAGTGTTCCGCCGGGCGCTGAGCTTGCGCAGTTATACGTTGCTCGAGGCCGAGCTGCTCACCGGCCGGACACATCAGATCAGGGTGCAACTGGCCCACATCGGCTTTCCGATCGCGGGCGATGACAAGTACGGCGACTTCGCGCTCAACAAGGCGCTGCCGCGCGCAGGGCTCAAGCGGATGTTCCTTCACGCCGTACGAGTCCAGTTCCGACACCCGCAGACCGATAAGACCACCGTGGTGGAAGCTCCGCTACCGGCCGATTTGAGAGGGTTTCTGGATTCGCTCGAAGGCAGTTCGCCATACCCCGAAAGCGATGGGTAAGCGATTCGATCTGTTGGTGTTCGACTGGGACGGTACCCTGGTCGACTCGGCGCGGCACATCGTCGCCTCGATTCAGGCCGCCGCTGACGATCTCGGGCTTGCCACTCCGCCGGACGATCGTGCTCGCCATATCATCGGCCTGGGATTGGCGGACGCAATGGCATATCTGTTCCCTGAGCTCGCATCGGCAGAGTACCCGCGCCTGGCGGAGCGCTACCGGCACCACTATCTGGCTGGAGACCGCGAGCTGACCCTGTTTTCCGGTGCGTTCGAGGGCATACAAGCATTTCGCGCGGCTGGGTTCGCGCTGGCAGTGGCGACCGGCAAGAGCCGGCAAGGGCTGGATCGGGCGCTCGAAACGTTCGGGCTGGGGCCGTTCTTCCATGCCTCGCGCTGTGCGGACGAGGGCCTCTCGAAGCCACACCCGGACATGCTCCACTACCTGATGAGCGCGCTTGGAGCAGGACCTCAGCGCACGCTCATGATCGGCGACACCACTCACGACCTGCAGATGGCAAAGAACGCCGGCGTCGCCGCGGTTGCGGTGGGCTATGGGGCGCACGCGCGCGCGCGCCTGGAGGCGGAAGGGCCGCTCGCCTGTGTCATGTCCTTCGCGGAGCTCAAGCAGTGGGTGACGGAAAACGGCTGATCTGCGACAGTGCGCAAGTCGAGGAGCGGGGCAGGGGAGTCCGCTTCACGATCGAGCGGCACGGCGAGGCGTTGCCGGCCTTCTTGATCCGCTATCAAGGCAACGTGTATGCGTACGTCAATCGCTGCGCCCATGTCGGCATCGAGCTCGATTGGTCTGAGGGCGAATTCTTCGACTTCAGCGGTTTATACTTGATTTGTTCGACGCACGGCGCGACCTACCTGCCCAAGAGCGGCGGTTGTGTGCGCGGGCCCTGCGGCGGCCGTGGCGGCCTCGCTCGCATAGCGGTCGAAGAGTCTGACGGAAAGATCTTCTTGATATCGGAGCAGTGAGGCACGCACATGGCAGAGCCCGAAACAGGCGGCGGCGAGAGCTGGGAGCGCGGAGTGCTGGAGCGGCTGGTCCGATCGGTGCTCGACGAGCAGCGGCGCACGCGCCGGTGGGGAATCCTGTTCAAGTCGCTCGGCTTTCTCTATTTGTTCATCGTGCTGTTCCTCGCGCTGGGCTGGCTTGGGGGCAAAGAGAAAGCGCCCGGCAGACATACCGCGCTCGTGGAGGTCAATGGCGTGATCTCTGCCGATGGCCAGGCGAGCGCCGAGCGCGTCAACGCCGGATTGCAGGATGCCTTCAAGGACAGCAAGACCGCCGGCGTGATCTTGCGCGTCAACAGCCCAGGCGGGAGCCCTGTCCAGGCCGGACAGATCAACAGCGAGATGCGGCGGTTGCGCACGCTGTATCCGAAGACTCCGCTGTACGTCGTGGTGGAGGATATCTGTGCATCGGGCGGCTACTACGTGGCCGTCGCCGCCGATCGCATTTACGTCGACCCGGCGAGCATCGTGGGCTCGATCGGCGTGCTGATGGACGGCTTCGGCTTCACCGGGACGATGGAGAAGCTCGGTGTGGAGCGGCGTCTGCTCACCGCCGGCGAGAACAAGGGATTTCTCGATCCGTTCTCACCGCTCAACGCCAGGCAAAGAGATTACGCGGAGAAGATGCTGGCCGAGGTTCATCGCCAGTTCATCGACGTGGTGCGCCGGGGCCGAGGCAAGCGCCTCAAAGAGACTCCGGAGCTGTTCAGCGGGCTGGTGTGGACCGGACAGAAGAGCGTCGAGCTGGGGCTGGCCGACGCGGTGGGCAGCGTGACCTACGTGGCGCGCGAAGTGATCAAGGCCGAGGACATCGTGGATTTCACGCCTCGCGAGAACCTGGCCGAGCGCTTTGCCCGGCGTTTCGGCGCCGCAACTGCCGAGGCTTTGGTGCGGATGACGGCGTCGCCCGGGCTGCGTTGACCAGATCGGGCTCAGCGGCTTGCAGCACGAACACGGTTGGCAGCCGGTTCAGGTCGGGGGCTCCGCTTCTCCATGCACCGATCTGTTGTGTGCGGATCCGCTCGCCTGGCAGAGTCAGCTGTGTGGCAATGCACAGCCTGGTGTCCGGGGCGCAGGTTGCCAGCAGCGCAGTTAGCAGCTGATTGTTGCGATAGGGCGCCTCGATGAACAATTGCGCGCTGCCGTCGCGCCTGGAGCGCGCTTCGAGCTCGCGGATGCGTGCAACACGAGCGCCGGCCTCGATCGGCAGGTAGCCGTCGAAACAGAAGCGCTGACCGTTCAAGCCTGAGGCCGCGAGCGCGAGGAGCAGGGAAGAGGGTCCCACCAGGGGAACCACCGGCACGCCGCGCTCGTGCGCGAGCGCGATCAGCTGGCCGCCTGGATCGGCCACGGCCGGATAACCTGCCTCCGACAGCAGGCCGATCCGGCTGCCCCGCATGACGGGTTCCAGCAGTTTTGGCAGTTCGCGCGCATCGGTGTGCTCGTCGAGGGTCTGGATCGAGATCTGGTTGAGCGACCGCTTCACTCCAACCCGCCGCAAGAACGCGCGCGCGGTTCTCGCCTGTTCTGCGATGTAGCCATCGAGGCTGCGCACGGTGTCGAGAACGAGGCCGGGCAGGACGTGGCCGGGCTCGCTTTCTCCGAGAGTGGACGGGATCAGGTACAGAACACCACGGCTCGGTGCGTCGCTCACAACACGCTCATCCCCGCGTCGAGCAGCATGGACACCACGGCGATCAGGGGCAGGCCGATCAGCGCCGTCGGATCGTCGCCGCGAATGCTTTCCAGCAGCGCTATGCCCAGCCCTTCCGATTTCGCGCTTCCCGCACAGTCGTACGGCTGTTCACGGTCGAGATAGGCCGAGATCTGGGATCGCGAGAGCGGTCGAAACCGGACCTGCGTTGAGACGATCTGGTTTTGTACCTGTCCACTGTGCGCTTGCAGGACACATACGGCAGTGTGAAACACGACCTCCCGCCCGCTGACGCGCTCCAGCTGCTGCTGGGCGCGCTCGCGGCCCCCAGGCTTGTCCAGGCGCACGCCATCAAGCTCCGCCACCTGGTCGGAGCCAATGATCAAAGCGTCTGGAAAGGCGGCGACCGCCGCTTGCGCCTTGGCCAGCGCCAGACGCAAAGCCGTCGCCGTGGCGCCCTCTCCCGAGAGAGGCGCCTCATCCAGACGCGGCGCAAAAGTGACGAATTGCAATCCCAGCCGCCCGAGCAGTTCGCGGCGATACTGCGAGGTCGAAGCGAGGACGAGCATGGTCAAGGGGTGGAGCAGGCGCGCGCATCGAACGCGCTATGCGACGTTAGAACCTAAGCTTTTGACACAGCAATGAGAAAATCTTATCATGCGCCGTTTATTTTGAGGCGCCCGAGAGATTGCGGTGCCTCGGAATCGAGCAGATGGCAAGCAGCGAGGGTGCGGACAGCGCGAGCAGTATCGAGCCGCTGGTGATCGACCCGGTGCGCTTTGCGCGCGATGGGTCGAGCGTCGCTGGGAAGTTGCCGCTGTCGGGTATGCCCAGGCTCAAGGATCTACTGTTCAACCAGGAGGGGGCAGTAACCTACGCCGTACAAGGGTATATGTCAGCAAAGGGGCAGCCAGTCCTGCGCGTCAGCCTTACTGGAGATCTGGCGGTCCCGTGCCAGCGCTGCCTGGAAGAGCTTCGGTTGCACCTGGACACTCGACGCGAGATCGTCTTGCTTCCCCGCGCCACCGACGCAGACCCGACGGAAGAGGAAGACGACGACATCGACTTCATGCCGAGCACGAGCGCACTCGATGTGCACGACCTGGTCGAGCAGGAAGTCGTGTTGAGCCTGCCCATGGCGCCGCGCCACGCGGAGGCCGCCTGCGGCCTGCAGCCGGGGGCAACGAATACAGGCGAGCGCTTCTCGCCGTTTTCGCAGCTGGCCGGGCTGAAGAGAGAAGCCCACTAAAATATTACTGAGGACCTGCTACCAAGGAGCAGCCACATGGCCGTTCAGCAGAGCAAGAAATCACCCTCGCGCAGAAACATGCGCCGCATGCACGATGCGTTGAGCCAGCCGCCGCTCGCGATCGAACCCGGGTCGGGCGAAGTTCATCTGCGTCACCACATCAGCCCCACCGGGTTTTATCGCGGCAAGAAAGTGGTCAAGACCCGCGAGGATTGAGCTGATCTCGCGCAGCCTCTAGAGCACCTGGTGCTTTTGTCTCACCTGGTGCAGCGGTAGGGGAAGCCACGTGAGCCCTCGCCTTGAAACGCGGCCGCGCTGTGGCGGCCGCTCGCGCTGCTGATGGGCATCACCATCGCCCTGGACTGCATGGGCGGCGATCACGGCGCACACGTGACCGTGCCCGCGGCAGCCAGCTTCCTGCTGCACAACCCCGATGCCGTCGTCATACTGGTCGGGCAGGAAAAAGTCCTGCGCAGCGAAGTGAAGCGGGTGGGGCTGACGAGCGACCCTCGCGTGCGTCTGCAGGCCGCATCCGAGGTGGTGGCGATGGACGAGCCCGTGGCGGTCGCTCTTCGCACGAAGCGCGACTCCTCCATGCGCGTCGCGGTCGATCTCGTCAAGGCGGGCGGCGCCGATGCCTGCGTCAGCGCGGGGAACACCGGCGCGCTGATGGCGGTTTCGCGTTTCGTCCTGAAGATGATGCCGGGCGTCGAGCGGCCGGCCATCGCTTCCATGGTGCCCACGCGCCGCGGCCGCACGTGCATGCTGGACCTCGGCGCCAACGTGGACTGCAGCCCGGTGGATCTGCTGCAGTTCGCCGTCATGGGGTCGGTGCTGTACGGCGTGGTCGAGCAGGTGGACCAGCCGACGGTCGGACTGCTGAATATCGGAGCCGAGGATATCAAGGGCAACGAAGCGGTGAAGCAGGCCGCCGAGCTGCTCAAATCGAGCGGCCTGAATTTCTACGGCAACGTTGAGGGGAACGACATCTACAAGGGCACCACCGATGTCATCGTATGCGACGGGTTCGTCGGTAACGTGTTCTTGAAGTCCTCCGAGGAACTGGCGCGCATGCTGCGCGACTACCTGCGCGAGGAATTCACGCGCAACTGGTTCAGCAAGCTGTGCGGATTGATCGCGCTGCCCGTCATCAACCATTTTCGGCGCCGGGTGGACCCGCGCCGTTATAACGGAGCCAGTCTCCTCGGGCTGCGAGGCATCGTCGTGAAGAGCCACGGCTCTGCCGACAGCTTCGCGTTCGAGGTCGCCATTCAGCGCGCCTGGGAGGAAGCGCGCAGCGGCATCATTCAGCGCATCACCGAGCGCATGCCGCAGCTGCCTCTCAAGGCGGAGAAGGCGGTCTAGATGCATGCCAGGATCGTGGGCACGGGCGGCTATCTGCCGGAGAAAGTCCTCACCAATCACGATCTGGCCCGCATGGTGGATACCAGCGACGAATGGATCGTGACGCGCACCGGCATTCGCCAGCGTCACGTCGCGGCGGCGGACCAGAAAGCGAGCGACCTCGCGCTGGAGGCGTCGCGCAGAGCCCTGAGCGCCGCCGGCATCGCCGCCGAGCAGCTGAGCCTGATCGTCGTGGCGACCACCACACCGGACATGATCTTTCCCAGCACTGCCTGCATTCTGCAGGCCAAGCTCGGCGTGCACGGCTGCGCGGCGTTCGACGTGCAGGCGGTGTGCAGCGGCTTCACGTACGCCCTGGCCACCGCCGACGCCTTCATTCGCGCCGGGCAGTGCCGTTATGCGCTGGTGGTCGGGGCCGAGGTCTATTCCCGCATCCTGGATTGGACCGACCGGGCGACCTGCGTGCTGTTCGGAGATGGAGCAGGCGCGGTGGTGGTGGCGGCCAGCGAGCGTCCGGGCATTCTGGGCAGCAAGCTTCACGCGGACGGCAGCTACACCAAGATCCTGTCCGTTCCCGGCCAGGTATGCGGCGGGGCGGTGCAGGGCAAGGCGTTTGTGACGATGGAGGGCAACGCCGTGTTCAAGTTCGCGGTGCGCGTGCTCGAAGAAGTGGTCGAAGAGACGCTGGCCGCGTACGGCGTCAAGCACAGCGCGATCGACTGGCTGATCCCGCACCAGGCCAATCTGCGCATCATCGAGGCCACCGCACGCAAGCTCGGTCTGCCCATGCACAAGGTCGTCGTCACCGTGGACCGTCATGCGAACACCTCGGCTGCGTCCATTCCGCTGGCGCTGGACGAAGCGGTGCGCGATGGGCGCATCGCGAGCGGGCAGCACGTGCTGCTGGAAGCTGTCGGAGGCGGCTTCACCTGGGGTGCGGTGCTCATGAAATGGGCCTGAACCGGTCGTCATGAACCTCGCATTCGTGTTCCCCGGCCAGGGCTCGCAGTCGCTCGGCATGATGAGCGGGTTCGCCGAGCTGCCCGCGGTGCGGCGCACGTTCGACGAATCAAGCGCCGCGCTGGGCGTCGAGATGTGGCAACTCGTGACGGACGGGCCGGAGCAGGAGTTGAACCGGACCGTGAATACCCAGCCAGTGATGCTCACCGCGGGGACGGCGCTGTTCCGAGCGTGGAAGGAGCTGGGAGGAGTCGAGCCCGGCCTGGTGGCGGGCCACAGCCTGGGCGAATACACCGCCCTGGTCGCGGCGGGCGCGCTGGAGTTTGCGGAGGCCGTACCACTCGTGCGCTTTCGGGCGCAGATCATGCAGGAGGCGGTTCCCGAAGGCCAGGGTGCCATCGCCGCAATCCTGGGCTTGGACGAGGCGGCGGTGCGCTCGGTGTGCTCGGACGCAGCAGACGCCGGCGTGGTTGAGCCTGCCAACTTCAACTCTCCGGTGCAGGTGGTGATCGCAGGGGAAGCGGTGGGCGTTCATCGGGCCATCGAACTGGCCAAAGCGCGCGGCGCGAAGCGAGCTGTGCTGTTGCCGATGAGCGCGCCGTCTCACTGCAGCCTGATGCGCCCGGCGGCCGAGCGCCTGCAGCCGAGGCTGGCACAGGTGATGCTCCGCAAGCCCACGCTGCGCGTCATCAACAACGTCGACGCCGCCATCGAACAGGATCCCGAGCGGATCCGCAGCGCGCTGTTGCGTCAGCTCTACAACCCCGTCCGCTGGGTGGAGAGCGTTACGATGCTGGCGCGCGCTGGTGTCGAGCAGGTCGTCGAGTGCGGGCCCGGCGGCGTGCTGACGGCGCTGATCAAGCGCATTGCGCCCGAACTGCGTGTCGTCGCAGCGAGGGACGCGGCCGAGCTGCAGGAGCTCGCTGAAGGCAGCCGCAGCGTCGGGGCATGAAGCCGCTCGAGGGGAAACTCGCTTTGGTCACCGGCGCGAGCCGCGGGATTGGCCACGCCATCGCGCTCGCGCTCGCCGCGCAGGGCGCGGCCGTGGCGGGAACGTCCACGACCGCCGCGGGAGCGGATCAGGTCTCCCGAGTATTGGCCGAAAATGGCTTCCAAGGACGAGGCTTCGTGCTGAACGTGACCGACGAAACCCAGGCGCAACAGGTGTTGGAGGCGGCTCAGGCCGCGTTCGGTCGCCTGTACGCACTGGTCAACAATGCCGGGATCACGCGCGACAACCTGCTCATGCGCATGAAGGACAGCGAGTGGGACGAGATCATGGAAACTAACCTGAAGGCGGTCTTCAAGCTGTGCCGCCTGTGCGTGCGCGATCTGATCCGGGCGCGCGAAGGCCGTGTCGTCAACGTGGTTTCGGTCAGCGGCGAAATGGGCAATGCCGGTCAGGCGAACTATGCCGCGGCAAAGGCCGGGGTGGTCGGTTTCAGCAAATCTCTCGCGCGCGAGATCGGCAGCCGCAACATCACGGTAAACTGCGTCGCGCCGGGCTTCATCGATACCGACATGACACGCGCGTTGCCTGAAGCACAGCGCCAGGCGCTGCTTCAGTACATCCCGCTGGGCCGCCTCGGTCAGCCGGCCGACGTGGCGGCCGCGGTCGCATTTCTGGCGTCGCCCTCTGCGGGCTACATCACCGGGAGCACCATCGATGTCAACGGCGGCATGCTCATGCGCTGAACGCTCGGCAGGGCGCTTCGGCGCCCGGGGCCGGCCACCGGCAGCTGGCAATTTTGGTAAGATTGTTTTTTGTCTTACGCGGCGCCTGAGAACGCGCGGAAAAGCGCAAGCAGGCAGCGTCTCTGGCGACGTGGTTCGGTCGCTACCCACTCTCGTAGACTGGAAGGGAATTTGATGGAAACCGTTGAACAACGCGTCAAGAAGATCGTGGCCGAGCAGCTGGGCGTGAACGATGTGGATATCAAGCCCGAATCGACTTTCGTCGACGACCTCGGCGCCGACTCGCTGGACACAGTCGAGCTGGTCATGGCGTTGGAAGAGGAGTTCGAGTGCGAAATCCCGGACGAGGAAGCGGAGAAGATCACGTCGGTGCAGCAGGCAATCGATTACATCAATGCGCACCTGAAGCAGTAGCCTGACCACCGAGCGGGCGCCGGAGCACAGTTGTCGACACGCAGAGTGGTTGTCACCGGGCT
>DATJZQ010000125.1:0-7407 GCA_035499005.1 Burkholderiales bacterium
CCGCTGACCTCTTGCATGCCATGCAAGCGCTCTCCCAGCTGAGCTATACCCCCACGCGGAGGGCGAATTATACGCAACGCGTCTGGAGCCTGCAAACGCTGGTGGGACAAGGGGTTATTGAGAATTTGAGCACCCCCACCCGCCCGAACCGCCCCGTCACGCTGCACGTGCCACCCCTCGTTTGAAGAAAGAGGGGAGAGAGGAAAACCCTCCCCGCGAGCGATGTAGGGGGACTACGCAGGAAATCGGGCGAGTTCTTGCCGCATGCGGGCAACGACTTCGTCGCGGCCTATCAGTTCGAGGGTCGCATCGATGGACGGTGTATGGGTCTCGCCGGTGACCATCACGCGCAGCGGCATCGCCACCTTGGGCATCTTGAGGTTGTGCGCTTCGGTAACCGACTTGAGCGCCGCGCTGATGTCTGCTTTAGTCCACGATACGTCTTGCAGCCGACCAAGGAGCGCTTCGATTGCCGGACGCGATTCGGCCAGGTAGTGCTGTGTGCGTAGCTCTTGCGTCGGAGTCAGGCGCCGGAAGAAGTACACGGCGGCGTCGGCCAACTCTTCCAGGGTGTTCACCCTTTCCTTGAGCAGTCCGACCACCTGGTCGAGCGCCGGCCCGCGATCCGGATCGCACCCATCCGCCAGCAGAAATCGCTTGACGAGCGCCGCCAGTCGCGCGTTATCGGACGCTTTCAGGTATTGCGCGTTCATCCACAGCAGCTTTTCGGGATTGAATTGCGCGGCCGAACGGCTGATATGCTCGAGATCGAACCACTCGACGAACTGCTCCGTCGAGAAAATCTCCTCGTTGCCGTGCGACCAGCCGAGGCGTGCGAGGTAATTCACCAGCGCCTCCGGCAAATAGCCGTCCTCCTCGTACTGCATCACGCTCACCGCGCCGTGGCGCTTGGACAGGCGCTCCCCGTCTGCGCCCAAAATCATCGGCACGTGCGCGAACTGAGGCAGCGGCGCGCTCAATGCTCTGAAGATGTTGATCTGGCGTGGCGTGTTGTTGACATGGTCGTCGCCGCGGATGACGTGGGTGATGCTCATGTCGAGGTCGTCTACCACGACGCCGAAGTTGTAGGTCGGCACGCCGTCCGCACGCAGGATCACGAGATCGTCGAGCTCGCCGTTCTGCACGATGACCGTGCCCTTCACCATATCGTCGACGATGACTTCGCCATCCGGCGGGTTCTTGAAGCGGATGACCGGCGTCACGCCGGCTGGCGGCGTCTTGCCCTGCGCATTCTCGGGACGCCAGCGGCCGTCGTAGCGCGGCTTCTCGCCGCGCGCACGCTGCGCTTCGCGCATGGCATCGAGCTCTTCCTTGCTCGCGTAGCAGTAGTACGCCCTGCCTTCGCGGATCAATCGGTCGGCTACCTCGCGATAGCGCTCGAGCCGCTGCATCTGATAGACAGGACCTTCGTCGTAGTCCAGATGCAGCCACTGCATCGCATCGAGAATGGCCTGCGTCGATTCCTGTGTGGAGCGCTCGCGGTCGGTGTCCTCGATGCGCAGGATGAACTTGCCGCCGAGCTTGCGTGCGTAGGCCCACGAGAACAGCGCCGTGCGCGCGCCCCCGATGTGGAGGTATCCGGTGGGGCTTGGGGCGAAGCGGGTGCGAATCATACCCCTCACCCCAGCCCTCTCCCGCAAGGGGAGAGGGAGTCTTGTGAGAGACAGCGAACAATTCCATCGGCACAGTTCATCAGCACCCCGCCGTCACGACCGTCGCGAAGTCCGGCGGATTACCCTGCACGGTTGGAGAGGTGTACAGGAAATAGCACTGCGTGACGTCACTGCCTCCCGGCGCGGCGATGGCAACGCTGTTCGCCGGCGCCGACGGAAGGTTGAGAAATGAATAGTCCTTCGACGACAAGCCGGCAGCCACCACGATGCCCGCCGTGTCCGCAGTCGGATACGAAAGAGACATCGTCACTGTTGCGCCCTCCAATGTCACCGATGCGCTTGGCGCCAGGCCGTTCGTCAAAGACATGCTGTTGGCCAGGAAGGAGGCGGTACCGACTGCACCACGCGCGGCTTCGAGCTTGGCAATGCGTGCCTCACGCGCGAAGGTGACGAAGCGCGGCAGCGCAACCGCCGCGAGAATGCCGAGGATCACGATGACCACCACGAGCTCGATGAGGGTGAAGGCGTTGGACGCACCCCTCACCCCAACCCTCTCCCGCAAGGGGAGAGGGAGAGTGGGATGCTTGGCACTCTCGCGCAAGGGGAGAGGGAGATAGGGATACCTGGCGCCCTGCCGCAAGGGGAAAGGGAGCGCGCTCGCGGCGCCGCTATCCTCTGACACGGTCATCCTGGAGTGTTGATAGGGAGGAGTGGTGGGCGGTACTGGGATCGAACCAGTGACCCCGCGCGTGTGAAGCGCGTGCTCTACCGCTGAGCTAACCGCCCGCGTCGCTCGCGGGCGGCTCCGCGGCGAGTGCAACGCGTATTTTATCGAACGCTGGTGGCCTGCGCTACGCAAACGTCTTCGTCCACGCCATTCGCGCATCACGCCGCGGCCTCGAGGCGGCTCCACACACACCCGCCCTTGGTCGCATTGTCGATATCGGCGAGCAGGCGCCGGTGCTCCGCCAGCTCTTCCGCGCTGGCGTAGATGACTTCGAGCTCGAATATCTGTTCGCCCGGCTCGGCATCGTCGAACACCTGCTCGGGCAGCCCGATGTCCATCACGAGCAGTTCCTGGCCGCGCGTCATGGCCAGATAAACCTCGGCCAGCAGCTCCGCGTCGAGCAGCGCACCGTGCAGCGTGCGCGCCGAGTTGTCCACCTGGTAGCGTTCGCACAGCGCGTCGAGGCTGTTGCGCTTGCCCGGATGCAGGTCGCGGGCCATGCGCAGCGTGTCGGTGACGAGCGGGCAATGACCTGCGATCGCGTCCTGCTCGCACAACGAGAGCTCGTGATCGAGGAAGGAAACGTCGAACGGCGCGTTGTGGATGATCAGCTCCGCACCGTCCAGGAATTCGATCAGCTCCGACGCGATGTCGCCGAAGCGCGGCTTGTCCTGCAGGAACTCGAGGGTGATCCCGTGCACCTGCAGCGCGCCCGTCTCGACGTCGCGCTCGGGGTTGACGTATTTGTGGAAGTGCCGGCCGGTGAGCCGGCGGTTGACGATCTCGACACCCGCGATCTCGATCACGCGATGGCCGAGGGCGACATCGAGGCCGGTGGTTTCGGTGTCGAGGACGACTTGCCTCAAATTTTTAGACCTCGTCGACCATGAGTCGCACTGCTCACCCCTCACCCCGGCCCTCTCCCACAAGGGGAGAGGGAGACAAACGAGCGGTCTCTCCCGCAAGGGGAGAGGGGACCCGTTGCTAAACGATCACCGAGCGGCTCGTGATGCTGGCAACGCCCAGGTTGGCGAGCTCGTCCGCGCGCTCGTTCTCCGGATGGCCGGCGTGGCCCTTCACCCAAAGCCATTCGACCTCGTGCTTCGCCGCCAGCGCGTCGAGCTGCTGCCACAGGTCGACATTCTTCACCGGCTTCTTGTCCGCGGTGCGCCAGCCGCGCCGCTTCCAGTCGGCGATCCAGATGCTGATCCCTTTCTGCACGTACTGAGAATCGGTGCTGACCCGCACCTTGCATGGGCGCGTGAGCTCGCCGAGCCCTTTGATGACGGCGGTCAGCTCCATGCGGTTGTTCGTCGTGGCCGGCTCGCCGCCGTGCAATTCCTTCACGCGCTGGCCCATCCGCAGCACGACGCCCCATCCGCCGGGGCCAGGATTTCCCTTGCAGGCTCCGTCGGTGAACATCTCCACCACGGCGCTCACTTCTTCTGCCGGACGCGCTCGCGGGTGCGGGCGGCGAGCTGCTCTTCGCTCTCGTGCACGCGCTGCGGGATCGTCGCCAGGCTCTTGCTCTTCGCGCGGCTCACTTTCCACTGCGGCGTAATCACCCGCATGCCTGGCACGCGCTTCACGCCGTGCAGGAAATAGACACCGCCGGCGAACGGCCACCAGCGGTCGCCGGAGGCCTCCAGGAAGGACAGGCGCTCGATCCACCGTTGGCTCACGACCGGCGGGATGTAGCAGCACATGCGTCCAGCGGCGATCTCGATGCCGAGCAGCGCCATCCAATCCTTCAGCCGCGGGAGGTTGATGAACTGCCCGCACCAGGGCAACGCCTGGCTCCTGCGGTCGAACGCCTGGCGCGCGCCCCACAAGCTCCACGGGTTGAAGCCAGAGACGATCACGTGCCCCTCGGGCATGAGGACGCGCACCACCTCGCGCAGCACCTGGTGCGGGCTGTCGCTGAACTCGAGCACGTGCGGGAGCAGTACCAGGTCCGCGCTGTTGCTCAAGATGGGAAGCGCGTGGAAGTCGCTGCGGAGCTGCGCGGCGCCCTGCCCGTCCGAGCCGAGCGGCCCCACCCGGCAGTGGAACGGCATGCGGTTCGCGCGCAGGAAGTCCTGCTTGCACATGCCAAGCTGCAGCGCGTTGAAGCCAAAGACGTCCGCCACCTCCTGGTCGAAATAGGACTGCTCGGATGCCAGCAGGTAGGCACCCAGCGGGGTTTCGAACCAGGCCTGCAAATCGGCCGTCAGCGATCCGTTTGGCGTCATGGTCAGCGCCTGTGCGGCGCGCGCGTTTTGGGGCGCACCTATTATGGGGGAAAGGCCTTGATCGCGCGACCAATCCCTGCCGCGGCTGTCTCATACAGGCGAATGCGGCCCGCTTTTTGCGTTTGCTTGGGGCGGTCCCGGCCAAACGTGAAATGCAAGCGCATGTTGTCGAATAAGTGCTTGACGCGAAAAATATTTCCGGGCTAGCATCGAAACCGGCGCGAGAACAACCACCAATGACGCTGAAACCTCCGTTCGTTGCGATTGCACTTCTGCTGCTGACGCCGTACGCGTCGGCAGCGGGCTGGCCGCTCACGCCCTCGAACCCCACGTCGTCGACCGTGGTGAACCCGAAGCTCCTGACTGCTGATCCGCCTCCCACCGCAGCGGCGCCTTCCGCGCCAGTTCCAGTGTGGGAATCCGCTCCAGCGTTAACGGCCCCAGTTGCAGACACCACGAATTCAGAGCCGCCCCTCCTTGGCAACGCTCGGCCGAGTGCGGACCCGGTCGGCCAGTTGCTCGATCCGCCCCCGCCGCCCAAATACCGCGATCTGTGGGAGCGCATCAGGGCCGGCTTTGCGCTGAACGAGGTCAACAGCTCGCTCGTAGCGCGGCACGAGGCCTGGTACCTGAACCGTCCCGAATACGTGCAGCGCATGATCGAGCGCAGCCGCCTGTATCTCTATTTCGTGGTCGAGGAGCTCGAAAAGCGCAAGATGCCGACCGAAATCGCGCTGCTGCCGATGATCGAGAGCGCGTACAACCCGCAGGCCTACTCGCGCATGCGCGCCGCGGGCATGTGGCAGTTCATCTCTTCGACCGGAAAGAAGTACGGGCTGCAGCAGAATTTCTGGTACGACGGCAGGCGCGACGTGCTGGCCGCCACTTATGCGGCGCTCGACTACCTGCAGTCGCTGTACGAGCAGTTCGGCAGCTGGGAGCTGGCGCTCGCGGCGTACAACTGCGGCGAGCATGGGGTGGAGCGCGCGATCGTCCGGAACCGCGCCCGGCACAAAAAGACCGACTACTTCAGCATCAAGCTGCCGCGCGAGACGCGCAACTATCTGCCCAAGCTGCAGGCCGTGAAGAACATCATCTCGCAGCCAGACATGCTCGATTTCTCACTCGACTCGATTCCCGACCAGCCGTATTTCACCGTCGTCGATGCGCCCGGGCACATGGACATCGCGAAGGCCGCCAAGCTGGCAGACATGCCGGTGGAGGAGTTCCGCTCGCTCAACCCCGCCTACAGCCGGCCGGTCATCATCCGCGCGAATACACGTCAGATCTTGCTGCCGATCGACAAAGTGGACGAGTTCCACGCCAACCTCGAGCAGAACGGCGAGCCCCTGGTCACGTGGCAGACCTATGCGCTGAAGAAGGGAGAGACGCTGGAGAGCGTCGCGCAGAAGTTCAATATCGGCATGGACCGCCTGCAGGAGGTCAACGGATTGAGCGGCCGCAAACGCGTGCAGCCCGGCCAGATGCTGCTCGTGCCGCTCGAAGGCGAAGACGCCGAGACCAATCTTGACGAAACGTACAACCTGAGCGACTTCAAGGCCTCGCCCGAGGAATCGGCGGCATCGGTGCGCTACCGCGTCCGCCCGGGCGACACGCTTTCCACCATCGCGCGCAAGCACCACACGAGCGTGGCGCGCATCAAGACGCTGAACGGGCTCAAATCCAACGAGCTTCGCGTCGGCCAGAGCCTGGTGATCTACACGGGCGCCGGCTCCGCGCGGCACACGCATCGCCGCCACGTCCGGCGCGTATCCAACTGACCGCACGCGCTGCCGCTCAGGCGGCGCGGGTCATTTTCCTTTGCCGTACAAGAAACAGCGCACGCTGTGCGTCGCCGACAGCGGTGTCGCGCCCGGATAAGCCTGCCGGCATTCGGGCATGACCTGCGGGCAGCGCGGGTGAAAGTGGCAGCCCGAAGGCGGGTTGACCGGCGATGGCAGCTCGCCCTGCAAGCGAATCACCTCGCGCTTCGCGACGGGATCGACGACGGGAACGGCTGACAGCAGCGCCTTGGTGTAAGGATGCTTCGGCGCGCGCAGCACCTCGTCCACCGTGCCCCTCTCGACGATGCGCCCCAGGTACATGACGGCCACTTCGTGCGCCAGAAACTCCACCACCGAGATGTTGTGGGTGATGAACAGGTAGGCGAGCCCCAGGCGCCGCTGGAGCTCCCTCAACAGGTTGAGGATCTGCGCCTGCACCGAGACGTCCAGTGCGCTGGTCGGCTCGTCGCAGATCAGCAGCCTGGGCTGCACTGCCAGAGCGCGCGCGATCGCAATACGCTGTCGCTGGCCACCGGAAAATTCGTGCGGATAGCGGTACTTCATGTCGGGCGACAGCCCGACTTGCTGCAGCAGCTGGTCGACGCGCTCGTCCTGCGAGCCGGCGCTCATGCTGAGCGCCTCCATCCCCTCCTCCACGATCTCCATCACGCGCATGCGCGGGTCGAGCGAGCTGTAGGGATCCTGGAACACGATCTGGAAGTCCTTGCGGAGAGGCCGCAGCGCACTGGGTGTCAGGGTACCGAGGTCGACGCCCTCGAAGCGCACACTTCCGCCCGTCACGGGCACCAACCGCAGGATGCCCTTGCCGACTGTTGTCTTGCCGCAGCCCGACTCGCCTACGAGCGCGAGCGTGCGGCCTGAGCTGATCTCGAGTGAAACGCCATCCACCGCCTTCACGTGGGCCACGACCCGCTTGAAGATGCCCTTGCGGATCGGAAAGTGGACTTTCAGATCGTCGACGGCCAGCAGCGGGGCAGGTGTGGTCGCCGGCGCGATCGTCGTAGCGGCGC
>DATJZQ010000126.1:0-17532 GCA_035499005.1 Burkholderiales bacterium
GGCGTTTCCGTATTTTTAGCCGCACTGCTGGCAGCAGCGTCCGCGTCAGTCGCATATGCGGACAATTGTGGCGGACGATACAACGGATTTACCGTGAGCTTCGAGTCCGTTGAAGTAGTCAAGGGGCATGTGATCGGCGCATCGACAAGCGAGCATGCGGTGACCAGCGACAACTCCCCTTACACTGGTATCGGCCACTGCGTGAACAGCTTCGTGACCACGCCGGATGGCAAGACGCGCTTTACCTATGCGTGCGTCGAAAAAGACAAGGATGGCGACAGCTGGAGCCACTCCGGCGGCCTGGAACCCGGCGCGGACAAAGGGACCTGGACACAGATCGGTGGCACCGGGAAGTTTGCCAGCAAGAACGGAAGCGGCGGATGGTGGCAAGGGGTAATGGCAGAAGGCAAGGTGTCGACCGGAGTTTGGGGCGGCAACTGCAAGTAATCCCCAGCACACGATGACGCAATGCCTGGCCACCGGACGTTGCCCGATGGCCAGGCTCTAAGGTTGCAGGAGGTCCATCAGCTCACGCGCTGGTCGAACACATACTCAGGCGCGGGTGCTCGAGTGTCCTCCCAGTGGCCGTAGATTCGGATGCCTGCTTTTCACATCCGGGGACGATATTGAGAACCTCGTTACCGAGCGCTACTTCTTGAAGCGGAAGTTCGCGAGGTCGTAGTCCTGCATCACGTAGTTCTTCGTCTCGACGCGCATCTTGTTGGCATGCTTCGCCTGCGTTTCGCCGCCGGCGGCGACGAAGTCGCCGTAGCCAATAATCTCTACCCGGATGAATCCCTTCTGGATGTCAGTGTGGATCGCACCACCCGCTTCCTGCGCCGTAGCGCCCTTGCGAATCAACCAGGCGCGGTTCTCCGAGCCGCCGACCGTGAGAAAACTAATGTAGCCGCTCGCGCTCACCACGCGGACCAAAAAATCGTCGAACGCCGCAGAATCCGCCGCCTCGGCCAACACTATCGGTTTCGCCGTGACAAATGCGTGCGACTCGATGAGGTGGAACTGTTCCGGCGTCAATCCGGCTTCGGCGACGACCCCTTCGCTCTCCAGGTGTGCTTTGATTCTCTCGAGAACCGCCTTTTCTGCCGCGGGCGGATTGCGCCCGAGTCGCGTTTCCGCGAATTCCAGGTCCTTCACGATCAGGTCGAATCGGCCCTCCGGGGAGGCGACGATCGCATCCGCGGTCGAGGCCTCCTCTTCTCCGACAACATCGACCAACGCGTAGGTCTTGTGGTCAGCCTCGACGAGCTTGTCAGCCTGATCCAGGCGTGGATCCTTGACCTTGTGCTTCCCGAGCGGGACGCCTGCGACACCGACTAGGGCGACTTTCATGGCAGCATGGTCTCAAAACGATTGAAGGCCGCTCCAGTGTAACCTCAGCGGCTAATCTAATTGATGGGACGAGTTTTCGCGCCCGGCGTTGTTGCTCGCTCCTCGTTTGGGCCGGCCAAACGTCGTCGCTCACGTCTAGCCGGTCATCGAAAATCGTCTCCATCGCACACGTGAACGATGATGAGATAGGTTCTAGATGCTCAATCGATAGCCGACCCCGGTTTCGGTGATGATGTACTTGGGTCGAGCCGGATCGTCCTCCAGCTTGCGCCGCAGATGGGCCATGTAGATTCTAGGGTAGTGGGCGCTCTCCTGGTGGGACGGCCCCCAGACTTCGCGGCAGATGTGGCGGTGGGTGAGCACGCGGCCCGCGCTCGCGATCAGCAGGGTCAACAGGCGATACTCGATCGGCGTCAGATGCACCGCCTCGCCACGCCTGCGGACCATGCGAGCGGTGAGATCGACCTCGATGTCCCCGAAGCGGACGCGGGGCTTGCCTGCGCCGCCCGCAAGATGCCGGCGCTGCGCAGCGCGGACTCTCGCCAGCAACTCCCCGACGCCGAAGGGCTTCGTCAGATAATCGTCCGCGCCCGCGTCGAGCGCCTCGATCTTGTCCGTCTCGCCGGCACGTGCGGAGAGCACGATGATGGGAAGCTGGGACCAGCCGCGCAGGTCGCGGATCAGATCGACTCCGTTGCCGTCGGGGAGCCCGAGATCGAGAATGACGAGATCGGGCTTGCGCGTCCCGGCCTCGGTCAGACCTTTCTTCAGGGTCTCGGCCTCAAACACGATCCAGCCCTCCGATTCCAGCGCGACGCGCACGAAGCGGCGGATCTGCTGCTCGTCCTCGACCAGGACCGCGACCGGCTGCGGTTCGCTCATGCTAGGGAAGCTCTGATTCCGTGGCTTGCGATTGCTCCTCCATGCTCTTCGGCAGCTCCGGTGGAGTCCCGAGCGGGAGCGTGAACGAGAAGCGCGCTCCGCCTGCGGTGGCATTCTCCGCCCAGATCTTCCCTTTGTGCGCTTCAACGATCGCGCGGCAAATGGCCAGTCCGAGCCCAACGCCCGAGGTGGAAGACTCGCGTGCGCCGCGCGTGAACTTCTCGAAGATGGCTTCCTCCTGTCCCTTTGGCAACCCTGGGCCGTCGTCGCCGACCGTGACCAGCAGCATGTTGTCGTTCGATCGCGCGGCCGCGAGGCGCACCGTGCTGCCGGCCGGCGTGTATTTGGCAGCGTTCTCCAGCAGATTGCACAGGACGCGCTCGATCAGCACGGCGTCGAACTGGATGAGCGGCAATTGCCTGTCGAGATCGACCTCGACCCGATGGTTGGCGAGGATGGTCTGGGTCGATTTCAGCGCACTGCCTACCACCTCCTCGAACGGCTGCCACTGGAGGTTCAACCGGACTTCGCCGCTTTGGATGCGCGCCATGTCCAGCAGATTGTTGACCAGCGCGCTCATCCCTCGTGCGGCTTCGCGAATGGCGTCCGCGATGTTCTCTTGCTGCGCAGACAAGGCAGGCTTGCTCAATTTGAGGGAGTCGGCTAGCCCGAACAGCGCTGCGAGCGGCGTGCGCAGATCGTGCGATAGAGCCGACAGCAGGGAGTTGCGTAGGCGCTCCGATTCCATCTTGATCAGCGCCTGCTGCGCGACTTCCACATAGTGAACGCGCTCGAGTGCGATGGCCACCAGCGCCGCAAAGGTGTCCAATTGCCGGCGCTGCTCAGGGACGAGCAGCAGCCGCCGGCTATCGGGGCGGATGGCGAGAACGCCGCGTGTGCGCATCGGCGCGCGCAGCGGGAGATAAAGATATTCGTTTCCCGGCAGCGTATCGGTCCCGGCGCCGGCGGGCTGGGCGCGGTCGAAAGCCCACTGCGCGGTGCCCAGATCGATCGGAAGCGGAGAATTGTGCGGCGCGTAGACCAGCCGGTCCGTGGAGTCGGGCAGCAACAGCGCCACCTTGGCGCGAAAGGTCCGTCCGATGAAGTCCGCCGTCGTCGCGACGACGTCCTCGGCGCGCAGCGGGCTCGACAGTTCGCGCGCGAACTCGTACAGCGCCCGTGAGCGCTCTTCGCGGTGCGAGGCGACCCGGGCCTGATAGCGCAAACCAGCCGTGAGCTGCGAAATGATCAGGCCCACCGCGAGCATGACGACGAAGGTGAGAACGTATTGGACGTCGCTCACCGCGAACGAAAAGCGCGGCGGCACGAAGAAGAAGTCGAACGAAATGACGCCCAGCACGGTTGCCAGGACAGCCGGACCGCGGCCGAACATCACCGCAACGACCGCCACCGTGAGCAGAAACAACATCACGATGTTGGCGGGATCGAAGTAAGGCAGCAGCAGGCTGCCGACCAGGGTCGGGATCGCGCATGCAGCGGCGGCCAGGACGTAGCCCAGCACACGTTGCGCGGTCTTCCCGTCGTCCCCGACGCTCGCGACTTCGTACTCCTCCCGCTCTTGAGCGGTGATGACCGCGTCGCTGCGTCCGATCTCGATGAGATCGACGTCGGGAGCGAGCGTAGCGAGACGCGCTCCGAAGGAAGGTCTCCAGAACGACAGACGATTGGGGTGAGAGCGGCCGAAGATGATCTTGGAGATGTTGCGGCTGCGCGCGTATTCGATGATAGCGGACGGCGCATCGCTTCCCGAAAGAATCGTCGTGTTTGCGCCAAGGTCCTGCGCCAGCTTGACCGTCTTCAAAATGCGCTCGCGTCGAGCCGACGGAAGCTTCTGCAGAGCGGGCGTTTCAACGTAGACCGCAGTCCAGTCGACGTTGAGCTGCGTCGCCAGGCGTGCGGCGCTGCGTACCGCGCGCTCGCTCCCGGGGCGAGGACCGATGCAGCAGAGAAACGAGGCCTCGGTTTTCCAGACACGCTCGATCGCCTGTTTGGCCCGATACGACTGAACGTCTTCCTCAACGCGGTCGGCGGTGCGGCGCAGCGCCAGCTCGCGCAGGGCGATCAGGTTGCCTTTGCGGAAGAAGTTCTTGGACGCGCGCTCCGCCTGCTCGGCGAAGTAGACTCTGCCGGCCTTGAGCCTTCCGAGCAGCTCGTCGGCAGGGATGTCGACCAGGATCACCTCGTCCGCGCGGTCGAAGAACGTGTCGGGCAACGTCTCCCAGACGCGAATCCCGGTGATCCCACCCACCACGTCGTTCAAGCTCTCCAGGTGCTGAACGTTCAGCGTGGTGAACACATCGATGCCGCTGGCGAGAAGCTCCTCGACATCCTGCCACCGTTTGGGATGCCGGGAGCCGGGCGCGTTGGTGTGCGCGAGCTCGTCCACCAGGATGAGTTGCGGGTGGCGGGCGATGGCGGCGTCCAGATCGAACTCCTTCAGCCGGTTGCCCTTGTATTCCAGCTCTTTGAGGGGCAGGACCGAGAGTCCTTCGAGCAGCGCGGCTGTCTCGCTGCGGCCGTGGGTCTCGACCACGCCCACTACGACGTCGCGGCCTTCTTCGCTCAGTTTGCGCGCAGCGCCCAGCATCGCATAGGTCTTGCCGACGCCGGCGGAAGCGCCGAAGTAGATGCGCAGCTTCCCGCGCTTGGCCTGCGCCTCCTCCTGCTGGAGTTGCGCCAGCAGCGCGTCGGGGTCGGGTCGCTCTCGCTCGGGTGTCGCCACAGCCTTTCTCACCTCGTCAGCAAACGAGGGTGACGTCGATTATAAGCCCAGGCTATGCGTTGGATCCCTTCCTATCGCTGGGCATCAAGCGCGAGGTTCAGCTTGAGCACGTTCACTCCCGCCTCTCCGAGAAAGCCCAGCTGGCGTCCTTCGGTGTACTGCGACACGAGCGCGCGTACCGTCGTCGGATCGATGTTGCGCGCTTTCGCCACGCGCTTCAGCTGGTATTCAGCGGCTGCGAGACTGATGTGCGGGTCGAGTCCGCTGGCTGAGGCCGTCACCAGGTCCACCGGGACCGCCGCCTTGTTCTCCGGATCCGCATCGCGCAGCGCCTTGATCCGCGCCGCGACCGCATCGGTCAGAGCCGGATTGGTCGGACCCTGGTTGGAACCCGAAGACGACGCGGCGTTATACGGGTAAGGCGAGGTCGCGGAGGGCCTCGACCAGAAATACTTGGGGCTGGAAAAAGGTTGGCCGATCAGCTCCGATCCGACAGCCTTGCCGTCACGTTGAATCAGACTGCCGTTGGCCCTGTACGGAAAGATAATTTGCGCGATTCCGGTCACCAGGAGCGGGTAGATCAACCCGGTCAGCACGGTGAACGCAATCAACATCAGCAGCGCGGGCTTGAGTTGTCTTAGCACGGTGAATTTCCTCTACGCCAGGTGGAGCGCGACGAGCAGCAGATCGATCACTTTGATTCCGACGAAAGGCGCGATGATTCCGCCGACGCCGTAAATCCATAGGTTGCGCCGCAGAAGCGGCCCCGCGCCCACCGGGCGGTACTTCACGCCTTTGAGTGCGAGCGGGATCAGCGCGATGATGATCAGCGCGTTGAAGATGACCGCCGACAGGATCGCGCTTGCCGGAGTCGCGAGATACATGATGTTCAGTGCGATGAGCTGAGGGTATGTCGTGGCAAATGCCGCGGGAATGATGGCGAAGTACTTCGCGACGTCGTTGGCGATCGAGAACGTGGTCAACGCGCCGCGCGTGATCAGGAGCTGCTTGCCGATTTCGACGATCTCGAGCAGCTTGGTCGGGTTGGAATCCAGGTCCACCATGTTGCCGGCTTCCTTCGCTGCCTGCGTACCCGTATTCATGGCCACGGCCACATCCGCCTGCGCGAGTGCCGGCGCATCGTTGGTCCCGTCACCGGTCATGGCGACGAGCCGCCCGCCGGCCTGATTGTCGCGGATCAGCTTGAGCTTGGCCTCGGGCGTGGCCTCCGCCAGGAAATCATCGACGCCGGCCTCTGCGGCGATAGACGCCGCGGTCAGCCGGTTGTCCCCGGTGATCATGATGGTGCGGATACCCATGCGCCGCAGCTGCGCGAAGCGCTCTTTGATGCCGCCCTTCACGATGTCCTTGAGCTCGATGACCCCGAGCACTTTGGCCCCGTCCGCGACCACGAGCGGAGTCGATCCTTGCCGCGCAATCGTTTCGACGAAACCCGCGACCTCGGTCGGAAAGCTGCCTCCCTTGGACGTGACCCAGGTGCGAATCGCGTCGTCGGCGCCCTTGCGGATCTGGCGGTCGCCCATGTCGACACCGCTCATCCGGCTCTGCGCCGTGAAAGGGACGAAAGTTGCGCCGAGTGCAGCCACATCGCGCTCGCGCAGCGAGAACCTCTGCTTGGCCAGCACAACGATGCTGCGGCCTTCGGGCGTCTCATCAGCCAGCGACGCGAGCTGCGCCGCGTCGGCAAGCTCCTGTTCGCTCACGCCCGAGGCAGGGCGGAAGCTCGTCGCTTGGCGGTTACCCAGTGTGATGGTCCCGGTCTTGTCCAGCAGCAGGACATCGACATCGCCGGCCGCTTCGACCGCGCGCCCTGACGTTGCAATCACGTTGGCGCGCAGCATGCGTCCGATGCCGGCCAGCCCGATGGCGGAGAGCAGGCCGCCGATGGTGGTCGGAATGAGGCAGACCAGCAGCGCAACGAGCACGGTGATGGTGATCGGGTTGCCGGCTTTGGCGACTTCCACGCTGTAGAGCGAAAAGGGAAGCAGCGTGACTGTGGCAAGGAGGAACACGAGCGTGAGTTTGACGAGCAGGATCCAGAGCGCGATTTCGTTTGGGGTCTTCTGCCGGCGCGCAGTCTCCACCATCGAGATCATGCGGTCCAGAAAAGACTCGCCGGGATCGACGGTCACACGCACCACCAGCCAATCCGACAACACCCGCGTGCCGCCGGTGACCGAGGAGAAGTCTCCGCCCGACTCGCGAATCACGGGGGCCGACTCACCCGTGATCGCGCTCTCGTCAACGGACGCCACGCCCTCGATCACCTCCCCGTCGGCCGGGATCACTTCCCCCGCTTCCACTAGGAACGAATCACCCTTGCGCAGCGCAGTTGAAGGCACCCAATCGAAGGACGCATCGCGCCGGGCCGCGGTGAGCTTCTTCGCCCCGACTTCGCGCTTGACCGCACGCAGCGCGGCCGCCTGCGCCTTGCTGCGCCCCTCGGCCACGGCCTCGGCGAAGTTCGCGAACAGCACCGTGAACCACAGCCACAGGCTTACCGCCAGGATGAAGCCGGCCGGCGCTTCGCCCTTGCCACCCAAGGCCTGGAAGTACAGGATGCTGGTGAGAATGCTGCCGATGTACACGACGAACATCACCGGATTGCGCCACTGATATTGCGGGAGCAGCTTCACGAAGGAATCCGCCAGCGCTTGCTGGAAGATGCTCTTCGTCACCAGCGTGCGCGGCAGCGCGGGGGTGGGAGGCAGTGCAGGTGCGCCAATTTGGGTACTCATGTGAGAGAACTCCGTGAAATGTCTTGACGTCCCAGGACTGTCATCCGCCGTACATGACGAGATGCTCGACGATCGGACCGAGGGCCAGCGCAGGGAAGAAGGTGAGCGCGCCGATGATGATCACCACGCCGACCAGCATCGCGATAAACAGCGGCGTGTGCGTCGGGAGCGTGCCCAGACTGACCGGAACTTTCTTCTTCGCGACCAACGCGCCAGCGATCGCGAGTACGGGAATGGCCAACCAATAACGCGAAAACAGCATGGCGAACCCCAGCGTCGTGTTGTAGAAGGGCGTGTTGGCGCTGAGTCCGGCGAAGGCGCTGCCGTTGTTGTTGCTGGCCGACGAGAACGCATAGAGGATCTCGGAGAAGCCGTGAGCGCCCGGATTTGCAACGCCCGCCTTGCCGGCGTCCATTAGGACGGCCACCGCGGTCCATCCGAGCGTCATGATCAGTGGCATGAGCACGGCTATGGCAGCCATCTTCATTTCGAAGGCCTCGATCTTCTTGCCGAGATACTCCGGTGTGCGGCCGATCATCAGTCCCGCGACGAAGACGGCGACGATCGCGAAGATCAACATGCCGTACAGTCCCGAGCCGACGCCGCCGAAGATCACCTCGCCCAGCTGGATCAGCCACATCGGTACCAGGCCGCCGAGCGGAGTGAACGAGTCGTGCATGGAGTTCACTGAGCCGTTGGATGCTGAAGTCGTCGCCGTTGCCCACAGGGCCGAGTTGGCGATGCCGAAGCGGACCTCCTTGCCTTCCATGTTGGCGCCTGACTGCATCGACGTCGTGGTCTGATCCACACCGAGCTTGGACAGCGCCGGATTGCCTGCTTGCTCAGAGCCGACGCAAACAGCCAGCAGCACGACAAACACGAACGTCATCGCCGCCAGGATCGCCCAGCCCTGGCGGGTGTCTCCGACCATTTTTCCGAACGTGTAGCAGAGTGCGCCCGAGATCACCAAGATGGCGAGTACCTCGAGGAAGTTGGAGAGCGGTGTCGGATTTTCGAACGGGTGCGCAGAGTTGACGTTGAAAAACCCGCCGCCGTTGGTGCCGAGCTGCTTGATCGCGATCTGCGAAGCGGCGGGCCCAACCGCGATGCTCTGCTCCTTCTGCGTGGCTTTTTCCGTGACCGGGCTGCCCTTGTCGTCTTTGATGGGCTGGCCAGCTGCGTCGAGCTTGGGAGTGTCGTACTCGACCGATTCGACCAAAGGTGCGGTGGGATAGGCGGAGAAGGTTTGCACTACGCCCTGCGAGACCAGGGCGAGCGCGAGTATCACCGCCAAGGGCATGAGGACGTACAGCGTAGTGCGGGTCAAGTCCACCCAGAAGTTGCCGACGGTATCCACTTTCTGGCGAGCGAAACCCCGAATCAAGGGGAGCAGCACAGCGATGCCCGTTGCGGCAGACACGAAGTTCTGCACGGTAAGCGCGGCCATCTGCGTGAGGTAGCTCATCGTGCTCTCGCCGCCGTACCCCTGCCAATTGGTGTTCGTGGCGAAGCTGGCCGCGGTATTGAATGACGAATCCGGCGAAACCGCACCGAAGCTCTGGGGATTGAACGGCAGGTATGCTTGCAGCCTCTGCAAGCCATAGACTGCCAAGGCGCCCAGGAGATTGAAGACCAGCATGGCGACCGCATACTGCGTCCAGTGCATCTCCTTGCCCGGATCGACTCCGCAGACACGGTAGAGGAACCGTTCCAGCGGTCCACCCACCGTGTTGAGCACCGCCGGCTGCCCCTCGAAAATGCGCGCCATGTAAGAGCCGAGCGGCTTCGCCAGCGCCAGCAGGACTACGACATACACGATCAATTGCAGATAGCCGTTGGCAGTCATTAGAACTTCTCCGGGAAGAGCAGAGCGATCACGAGATAGATCGTGATCACAAGCGCCACGATGCCGCTGAGGGCGTATAACCAGGTCATGAAGGTCTCCTCAGGCGCTCGCAGCCATACACTACCGCCGCGGAAAGCGCGAAGAACCCGATCACGATCAAGAGGTATACCGCGTCCATCATTGTGGTCTCCTTACACGCATGGGGCCGCTGCATGTTACGTAACAGCGCGTAAAAACAGTGCCAAGACTACGGGTCGTCGCATAAAAATCTTGCAAAGATCTTTTGTATCCCTCCCCTAAAGCGCACTTATACTCACGTGCTGGGAATGGTGCCTTGACGATAATCAAAGAGCTCGACGGGTTGACCGAGCTAGCCCGTCGTTCTCTTCCGCGCGATCCCTTAGTGGCAGGACCGCATCTTCCCCCAGCGATAGAGGATCGCTTGTTGAGCGTGCAGCGGCAGAGCGCAGAGCGCCTCATGAACGGATACGCCATATACCGTCAGATCGGGTGCGCGGAAGGAGCCCTGACCGTACGCCATGAGTAGTCCCTCACCGACGAGGCCAGTCGTGGTCTGACGGTTGCCGTTCAGCGTGTTGAGAAGGCGGAGGCCGTCCAACACCAGTTGGCGCATCCGATTGTTCCGCCTCAACCAATCTCGGGCGGCCTCCTGCTCTCGAGCGAGATCGAGCAGCTTGCCTATACGACTGTCTGGTTCTCGACCAAAAAGGTAATCAGCACCCGCGCTGGCTCGCAGGGTGCGCTGTCTACGCTCCTTCTCGGAGCGCGCTTCGTCGGCGCCGTATTCCAGCTGCAGCGCCTCCAACACGATCGCATACGCCTGCTCGGTCAGTTCTTGCGCTTCTGTGCGGTCCTTTCTTGGTGCTCTCGCACCGATGAGTCTTTCAGCTATCGGCATATTCATGACACGCTCCGTTGCGTCAGTCTCGATTCAATCAGAACCTGCATCCGGTTACGAACCAATGTATGTCCGCGCGCATAAAAAAGGTGCAAAAAGATGGAGCGAAGCTGTCAAGTAGACATAGCGTTGCTTTCCGGGCAATCACGACTGCGACCGCGGGCACCGGGTAAAATGTACGTTGAGGGGAAGCTCTGACCAATCAGATCATCCCTTGCAAACAAATACGCGGAGACCCCGGGCAGATGAAGGTTTTGAAGTACATTCTCTACGCTGTGGGCGCGCTGATCGTTCTGCTGCTAGTGGCGATCGGCATCGTATTCGCGGCCTTCGACCCGAACGACTACAAGCCGCAGATTGTTCAGCTTGTGAAAGAGCGCACCGGGCGCACCCTGACGATCAGCGGCGACATCCGCCTCAAGATCTTTCCCAAGATCGGAGCAGCGGTCGGCAAGACCACGCTGTCCGAGCGCAACAGCGACAAGGTGTTTGCCGGCGTGGATGAGGCGCAGGTCTATGTGGCGTTGATCCCGCTCTTCAGCAGGCAGATGGTGGTCGATCAGGTTCGCCTCGACGGGCTGCGTGCGGACCTCATCCGGCACAAAGACGGCACCAGCAACTTTTCCGATCTGGCCGGCTCGGAGCCGGCAGAAAAGAAGCCCTCGGAGCGCGCACGTCCGGAAGCACCCAGACCGCAGGCAGAGGCGAAATCGAGCGTGAAGCTGGACGTGAGCGGTGTGCGTATCACCAACTCGCGCGTGACCTGGCGTGACGAAATCAGCGGCAACGACCTGGCGGTCGAGCTGGTGGAATTGAAGACCGGGCGATTGGCCGATCGGGTCCCGAGCCCCTTTACGCTCGACGTCACGTTGAAGGGTGTCAAACCCAAGGCTGACCTGCGCGCAAAAGTGGCGGGTATGCTGACGTTGGACTTGACCGGCCAGCAGTACAGCGTCAAGGGCCTGGACGCGAACCTGAGCGGCAGTGCGCTGGACTTGAGCGGGATTGCCGCGCGACTGAAGGCCGATGTAGAGGCCGACGGGGCGAAACAGCTGGTCAAGGTGAGCGGACTCGACCTGGACGCCAAGGCGAACCGCGGCAAGGACGCCTTCAATGTGAAGGTCTCGGCGCCGCGCGTGCAATCGAGCCCGGATGCCCTCGCCGTCGAGGGACTGGCTGCCTCCGCAACCGGGAACGTCGCAGGGATGACTCTGACCGACAGCAGCCTCAAGGCACCAGCGCTGCGCGTCAATCTCGCGGCCAATCAAGTGCTGGTGCAAGGGCTGACGCTCGCGGCAAAGGGTAAGCTCGGGGCGGACGCTCTGGAGATCAACCTCGGTGCGCCCAAGCTCGAGGTCGCAAATGACAAGGCGAGCGGCGAGTCGGTGTCACTCACCGCAAAGCTCGCCGGCGCCGATCGCGCGGCCGATGTCAATCTCAAGTTGTCGGCCGTCGAGGGTAGTGCCAAAGCGCTCAAGATCGCTGCGCTTACGCTGGGCATCGATGGACGGCAGAAGGACAATGCAGTGAAGGGCACCCTCAGCACTCCAGTGTCGGCGAATCTGGAAACGAAGCTGTTCGAGCTGCCGAAGATCGCCGCCGAGTTCACCGTCACCAGCCCTTCTATCCCGCAGAAGACGCTGAAGGTGCCGCTGTCCGGTGCTGTGCGCGCCGATGTCGGCAAGGAGCGTGTGGCGGCTGATGTCGTGACCCAGTTCGACGAAAGTCACATCAAAGCCAAGCTGGGCGTGACCAAGTTCAGCGCGCCCGCGTACGACTTCGACGTGGATATCGACAAGCTCAATCTCGACAAGTACACGCCGCCCAAGCAGAAAAGTTCGCCAGCCAAGCCAGCGGAACCGAGCGCGCCCTCTACGCCCAAGCCGAAGGAGCCGGACAAGCCGGTCGACTTCTCGCCGCTGAAAGCGCTCAATCTAGACGGACGCGTCAAGATCGGAGAGTTGGTGGCGAACAACATCAAGGCCAGCAGTGTGCGTGTCGACTTACGCGCAAAGGACGGGAAATTGGATGTCGACCCGATGCAGGCCAACCTGTACCAGGGCTCGCTCAAGGGCAGCGTCAAGGTCGATGCCAATACCAATCGGATCGCGGTGAAGCAGGCACTGAGCGGCATCTCCATCGGCCCGCTGCTGCGCGATGCGATCCAGCAGGACATGCTCGAGGGCCGCGGCAATGTCGAGCTGAATCTGACCACTGCTGGCAACACCGTCGGCGCGATGAAGCAGGGGCTCAACGGCGATGCCGCCCTCAACCTGAAGGATGGAGCGATCAAGGGTGTGGATCTCGCCGGCTCGATACGCAGCTTCAAGTCCAAGCTGAGCGGGCAGGATGCGGAGCAAGCCGGGAACGCGGCACAGAAGACTGACTTCTCGGAGCTCAGCGCAACGTTCGCTGTCAAGAACGGCGTGGCGCACAACAGTGATTTGAGCGCCAAGTCGCCATTCGTCCGCATCTCCGGCGAAGGAGACGTGAACATCGCGCAGGACAGTCTCGATTACGTGGTCAAGGCGTCGCTCGTCGCCAGCACCGCCGGCCAGGGCGGGAAGGAGCGCGGTGAATTGAGCGGCCTTACCTTGCCGGTGCGCGTGTACGGACCCTACAGCGCACTCAAGTACAAACTGCAGTTCAGCCAGATGCTGACCGGAGCAAACAAGGAAGCGCTGAAGGAGCTTGCCAAGGACGCGCTGAAGGAGGGGGGCAAGGGTCAGCTCAAGGAGCTCGGCAAGCAGCTGCTGGGCGGAGAGGACAAGCCCGCCCAATCGGGCGCGCCGCCGGCCGGCCCCGACCAGGCCCAGCCCGCGGCGCCCGCCAAAAAACCAGAGGACGCGATCAAAGACAAGCTGAAGGGCCTGCTGCGGTGACTCGAACGCAAGAGTTCGCCACCCGGGTTGTCGGCTGGCAGCGCCAGCACGGACGCCATGACCTGCCGTGGCAAAGTACACGCGACGCGTACCGCATTTGGGTGTCGGAGATCATGCTGCAGCAGACCCAGGTCAGTGCGGTTATCCCGTACTACCTGCAGTTCCTGGACCGCTTCCCGGATGTGCAGTCGCTCGCCGCGGCGAGCGAGGACGACGTGCTGGCCCGCTGGAGCGGCCTCGGCTACTACGCGCGCGGACGCAATCTTCACCGAGCCGCGCGCCTCATCGTCGAGCGGTATGCAGGAGCTTTTCCGCGCGCATTCGAAGCCGTGCACGCGCTCCCCGGTGTGGGACGCTCCACAGCGGCGGCGATCTGCGTGTTCGCGTTCGGTCAGCGGCGGGCGATCCTCGACGGAAACGTGAAGCGCGTGCTGGCTCGTCACGACGGCATTGCGGGCTATCCCGGCAATAAGGCTGTGCTGGACCGTCTTTGGCTGCTGGCGGAGGCTCGGCTGCCGGAACGCGACGTCCGCGCGTACACCCAGGGACTGATGGATCTAGGCGCTGGTCTGTGCACGCGGCGCAATCCCGACTGCAGGCGTTGCCCGCTGGCGCCGACGTGCATCGCACGACGCGATGGACTAACCGACCGATTGCCCGCTGCGCGGCCCGCGAAGCAGCTGCCGCAACGCGAGACCGCCATGCTCGTCCTGCTGAACGCGGGAGAGGTGCTGCTCGAAAAGCGTCCCGCCTCCGGGATCTGGGGCGGGCTGTGGAGTTTTCCTGAGGTGCGCGAAGGCCAGATCGAGCGCGCAGCGGTCGTTTACGGAGCGCGAGCGGAGAGCTTCAGCAACCTGGCGCCTGTGGAACACGGTTTCACGCACTTCAAGCTGCGCATCCTGCCGCTCGTGGCGCATGTCGTCCGCGAGTTGCGCGCAGAACAACCAGGCCGGTTGTGGCTCCCGCTGGAGGATGCTCTGACAGCACCCATCCCGGCACCGGTTCGGCGCATCCTGGGCGAGCTCCGCGCCAACCGCCTGAGCGCGGCTTCACAGCGCGATCTGGCGTGACTGCAGGAAGCCCTTGACCTCGCGCAGCGCGGCGATTGGGTCGCGCCCCTCGAGCAGCCGCTGTTTGGTGTCCAGATCCAGCGGCAACAGCTCCGCGAGCCGATAGGCTACCCAGCCGGCCAGGTCCAGTCGCGTCGGCGAAGGGAAGCGTGACGCGCCGACTTTGGCGATGATTCGCTCGAGGAGCGCGCCCAACTCCTCGTACTCCTGCGGCAGCGGCAGCGGGACGGGCGGATCGTCCAGCTCGACCTGGGCCTGCACCAGGCCGCTCTTTGCCGTCCACTGCTCGAGGATGCGGAACACACAATCGCCCTGCGCGCTGAGCTGGAACAGGCCCAGGTGCGGCATGTCCCACTGTGCGATACGCGCCGTGCAGCCCACCGCGTGCGGCACCGCTGCAGTGCCGACCTCGGCACCCTCGCGGATCAGGCACACGCCGAACGGAGTGTCGTCGCGGATGCAGGACTTCGTCATGGCGAGATAGCGCTGCTCGAAGATGCGCAGCGGCAGCAGGCCGCCAGGATAGAGCACGGTCCCCAGTGGAAAGATGGGGATCTCCAGCGTTGCGGGCACCTCTACTGGCCTCGAGACGCGGGTTCGCCCCAGCGCGGCGTCAGCTGATGCGGCACGCGCAGCTGGTCGAGCACGCGTCCCACGACGAAATCGACCAGGTCCTCGACCCTGGCCGGGTGATGATAGAACCCCGGGTTGGCCGGAAGGATCGCGGCGCCTGCGTGCGCCAGACGCAGCATGTTTTCCAGATGGATCGCGGATAACGGGGTCTCGCGCGGCACCAGCACGAGTGGCCGGCGCTCCTTCATCATCACGTCTGCCGCGCGTTCGATGAGGTTGTCCGCCAGACCGCACGCGACTGCTGCCAGCGTGCCCATGCTGCACGGGCAGATGACCATTGCCTCGGCGGGGTTCGAGCCCGAGGCGACAGGCGCGAACCACTCCTCACGGCCGAACACCCGCAGCGCGCCGTCACCGACGTTGAATCTGCGCACGAGGAACTCCTCCGCCTCGCGCGCCCGCGCCGGCAAGGCGATGTCCATCTCCTGCTTTGCGACGACCTGCGCTGCCTGCGAATACAGCAGATACACGCGTATCCCAGCGTGCAGCAGACATTCGAGCAGGCGCAGACCGTAGGGCATGCCCGATGCGCCGGTCCACGCCAGCGTGATCGTGCGAGGAACGGGCGCGTCACTCATGGCGTAGCTGGCACAGTCGGCGGCGCGCGACGGCTCTCACGCAGACACCAGCTCGCGATGTCGCACCAGTACCGGTACTCGCGCGCGAAAACGCTGCGCCAGAATCTCGGTCAGGTAGACCGAGCGGTGACGTCCGCCGGTGCAGCCGACGCCCACAGTGAGATAGCTGCGGTTGTCGCGGATGTAGCACGGCAGCCACTCGTCTAGGAAGCGCCCGATATCCGCGAGCATCTTCTGCACCAGTGGGTCGGCGGCCAGGAACTCGATCACGGGCGCATCCAATCCCGTGAGCGGGCGCAGCACGGGATCGTAGTGTGGATTGGGCAGGCAGCGGACGTCGAACACCAGATCGGCATCCAGCGGAATGCCGTTCTTGAAGGCAAAGGACTGGAACAGCAATTTCAGCCCGGAACCGGGCAGCCCGACGAAATCCTTGACCCAGGCACGCAGCGCATTGGGATTGAGCTCACTGGTATCGACATGGTGGGCGAGAGCGCTCACCTCGGCGAGCAACTCGCGTTCCGCCTCGATGCATTCGGGCAGCGTGCGCGAGTCGTCAGACAGCGGATGGCGCCGGCGTGTCTCGGAGAAACGCTTCACCAGGGTGTCGGTCTTGGCGTCCAGGAACAGCAGCCGCAGATCGATGGAGCGTCGCTGCAGCTCCGTCATCCAGGTCGGCAGGTCCGCGAGCGTGTGTGCACTGCGCACGTCCACGCTCACCGCTGCCCGGGTGTGCGCGGCCGCGTCGAGGAACTCGACCAGTCCCGGCAGCAGATGCGCCGGCAGGTTGTCGACGCAATAGTAGCCGCTGTCCTCGAGCACCTTGAGGGCGACGCTCTTTCCCGAGCCCGACATGCCGGTGATCAGGATCAGCTGCATCGCCGCTGGTGCATACTGGCAGAACCGTGCTGCACCCTGTGCGCGAGTGTCATGGCTCGCGCCCGAAGTGCCGCTCCTGGCGGCGGATGAATTCCTGCGTGCTGTCGATGCCGCGGAGCTGCAGGACGTAGTTGCGCACCGCGGCCTCCACCAGCACCGCGAGATTGCGCCCCGCCGCCACGGGCAGCACGACCTTGCGCACGCGCACGTCGAGGATCTCTTCGCTGCTCGCTTCGAGCGGCAGGCGCTCCAAACCAGGCACCACGCCGCCCACCGGCTTTTCGAGCTGCACGATGAGCTTGAGGTTCTTGCGCACGCGCACGGCGGTCTCGCCGAAGATGGTGCGGATGTTGAGCATGCCCAGACCGCGCACCTCGAGAAAATCCTTGAGCAGCTCGGGGCTTCGCCCCTCCAGCGTCTCTGGCGCGATGTGATACAGCTCCACCACGTCGTCGGCCACCAGCCCGCCGCCGCGGGTGATGAGCTCCAGAGCGAGCTCGCTCTTGCCCACCCCACTTTCGCCGGTGAGCAGCACACCCATGCCCAGCACGTCGAGCAGAACGCCGTGCCGGGTGATGAACTCGGCCAGGGCGCGGCCGAGGTAGGTGCGCGCAACCCAGATGATCTGCAGGCTCGGCAGCGGGGAGCCGATTACCGGGACCTTGTGCGCGTCGGCGAAGCGGCGCACGGCGGGCGGCGGCTGCTCGCCGTCGCTCACCACCACACATGCTATCCCCGCATCCTGCAGGCGGGCGAGCTGCTGCTCCTGCGCTGCTGGATCCATCGCCTGAAAATAACTGGCCTCGGTGCGGCTGAAGATCTGGATCCAGTTGGGGTGATAGAAGTTCAGATGGCCGATCAACCCCTGAGTCGATTGATTGATCCGGCGGCTGTCGAGGAGAGCGCCGGCATGAGACTCGCCGCCTAGCCAGGACAGCTTGAGGGCGTCGCGGTTGTCGTGAAACAGCTGGCCTACGGTGACCTGGGGCAT